>NZ_JBJJLO010000036.1:0-51224 GCF_046230915.1 Pseudomonas sp. KCJK8993 | reverse complement strand
CTCCGCCGCTCTGCTTCGGCGCTGTAAAGAAACCCACCGCCGAAATTTTTGGATACAACTCGTTACTGTATAACGGTTCTGGTGAAATTTTTGTCGCCCGCCATGTCTTTTCATCCAATGCATGCGTCGTAGAACCGAAAGATCGCTGTTTGCTCAAATGCCACAACTTGTGATGTCGGCCCCCGGCATTTACGGCAATAATCCAGCCCTGCTTCCCGCGTGCGACAAGGAAACGTCCCATCATGCTTTCGATCTACCAGCTCAAGCCACGCTTTCAGAACCTGCTGCGGCCATTGGTGCAACGCCTCTATGCCAACGGCACCACGGCCAACCAGGTCACCGTGCTGGCCGCGGTGGTTTCCCTGCTGGTGGGCGCGCTGGTGGCCGTGTTCGCCAACCACGCCTGGCTCTTCGCCCTGATCCCCGTGTGGATGATCCTGCGCATGGCGCTCAACGCCATCGACGGCATGCTGGCCCGGGAATTCGGCCAGCAGTCGCGCCTGGGCGCCTACCTCAACGAACTCTGCGACGTAGTGGCCGACAGCGCCCTGATCCTGCCCTTCGCCCTGCTGCCCGGAGTCAGCCTGCCGCTGGTGCTGGCGGTGACCCTGCTGGCGTTGTTCAGCGAGTACGCCGGGGTAATGGGGCCGATGGTCGGCGCCTCCCGACGCTATGACGGCCCCATGGGCAAGAGCGACCGGGCCTTCGTCCTCGGCGTGCTGGCCACCGGCATCGCCCTGGGCTGGCTCGGCGCCCTGTGGATAAACGCCGCCCTGGCGCTGGTCGCCGCCTTGCTGGTCTACACCCTGATCAACCGGGTCCGCCAGGGCCTCGAAGAAGTTCAGCACAACGCTCCCTCTGCATAAGGAAATGGCTATGCGCGAAGCCCAACACCAGACGTTCCGGACCCATGATGGTGTCGAACTGTTCTACCGCCATTGGCCAGCCACCGAAGTGGCTCCTGGCGCGCCGCGCCAGGCGGTGATGCTGTTCCACCGCGGCCACGAGCACTCCGGGCGCATCGCCCACCTGGTGGACGAGCTGGACCTGCCGCACATCGATTTCTTCGCCTGGGATGCCCGCGGCCACGGCCAGTCGCCGGGTGCCCGGGGCGACAGCCCGAGCTTCGCCACCAGCGTGCGCGACGTGCAGACCTTCTGCGACCACCTGGGCAGCGCCCACCAGATCGCCGAGGACAACATCGCCGTGGTGGCCCAGAGCGTCGGTGCGGTGATTGCCGCCACCTGGGTCCACGACTACGCGCCGCGGATCCGCTCCCTGGTGCTGGCCTCCCCGGCCTTCAAGGTCAAGCTCTACGTACCGTTCGCCCGTCCCGGCCTGGCCCTGATGCGGCGCTTTCGCGGCAACTTCTTCGTCAACAGCTACGTCAAGGCACGCTTCTTGAGCCACGACCCGCAACGAGTCGAGAGCTATGACAGCGATCCGCTGATCACCAAGGCGATTTCGGTCAATGTCCTGCTGGGCCTATATGAGGCGGCAGACCGGGTGGTGGCCGATGCCCAGGCGATCCAGGTGCCGACCCAGCTGCTGATCTCCGGGTCCGACTTCGTGGTGCATCGCAAGCCCCAGGAGCAGTTCTTCGAGCGCCTGGGCAGCCTGCGCAAGGAAAAGCACATCCTTCCCGGCTTCTTCCACGACACCCTGGGCGAAAAGGAACGCGCCCCGGCCATGGCCAGCATCCGCCGCTTCATCCTGCACAACTTCACCCTTCCTTTGCAGCGCCCTGCCCTGCTGGACGCCGACCGCCTGGGCGCCACCTGCGCCGAATCCGAGGCCCTGGCCGCGCCGCTGCCACGCAACTCGCTGCGCGACCTGTACTGGCGGGCCACCCGCGCCAGCATGCGCCTGGGCAGCCAGTTATCGGCGGGGGTCAAGCTGGGGTTCGACACCGGCTTCGACTCCGGCAGCACCCTGGACTATGTCTATCGCAACCGCCCGACCGGACATACCCCAGTGGGCCGCTTGATCGACCAGAACTACCTGAACTCCATCGGCTGGCGCGGCATTCGCCAGCGCAAGCTGCATGTGGAAGAACTGCTGCGCCTGGCCATGGAACAGCTGCGTGGACAAGGCAGCGAAGTGCGCATCGTCGATATCGCCGCCGGCCATGGCCGCTATATCCTCGAGGCCCTGCAAGGCGTCGCGCCGCTGCCGGAATCGATCCTGCTGCGCGACTACAGCGACATCAATGTGCGCGACGGCAGCGCCCTGATCCAGGAAAAAGGCCTGGGCGACATCGCCCGCTTCGTCAAAGGCAACGCCTTCGATCGTGACGATCTCGCTGCCCTGGACCCCAAGCCGACCCTGGCGGTGGTTTCCGGCCTGTACGAGCTGTTCGCCGACAACCAGATGGTGGGCGACTCCCTGGCCGGCCTGGCCAGCGCCGTGGAGCCTGGCGGCTACCTGGTGTACACCGGCCAGCCCTGGCACCCGCAGTTGGAGCTGATCGCCCGGGCCCTGACCAGCCACCGCGAGGGCCAGGCCTGGGTCATGCGCCGCCGGACCCAGGCAGAGATGGACCAACTGGTGGAGGCCGCAGGCTTTCGCAAGGTGACGATGCGCGTGGATGAATGGGGCATCTTCAGCGTATCCCTGGCGCAGCGGGTGCAATGATGGCCACAGGCGCCCTGCCGGCGCGCGAACCCGGATTGCTCAAGCCCGCGGTGCTCTGGCTGCTGTTGCTGGCACCGTTGTTCTTCGGCACCTATGGCTTCGCCACCTGGGTCACAGCGCAGCGCGACGACGTCGCCAGCCTGGTCTTCGACTGGGAACGACACATGCCGTTCTGGGCCTGGACCATCGTCCCCTACTGGTCCATCGACCTGCTCTACGGCCTGTCATTGCTGCTGCCGCGCAGCCGCGACGAACTCAAGCGCCACGCCCTGCGCCTGCTCAGCGCCCAGGTGATCGCCGTCAGTTGCTTCCTGCTCTGGCCGCTGCGGTTCACCTTCCCCCGGCCGGAACTGGACGGGCTGTTCGGCTGGTTGTTCGCGGTGCTGGCGGGTTTCGACAAGCCCTTCAACCAGGCGCCGTCCCTGCACATCGCCCTGCTAGTGGTGCTGTGGGTCTGCTATGCGCGGCATATCCACGGGGCCTGGCGCTGGCTGGTGCATGGCTGGTTCGCGCTGATCGGGATTTCGGTACTGACCACTTATCAACACCACTTCATCGATGTGCCCACAGGCGCCCTGGCCGGCTGGCTGTGCGTCTGGTTGTGGCCGCTGGATCGTCCCAGCCCGCTGGCCAGCGCCCACTTCAGCCATGACCCGCAGCGCCGCCGACTGGCCCTGCGCTATGCCCTGGGAGCGGCGGCATTCACCCTGGCGGCCTGGGCCTGGGGCGGCATCGGCCTGTGGCTGCTGTGGCCGGCGGTGGCGCTGCTGCTGGTGGCGGTGAACTATGCCTTGCTGGATGCCGCCGGCTTCCAGAAACGCGCCGATGGCCGCCTGGGCCCCGCCGCCCGCTGGCTGCTGGCGCCTTACCTGGCAGCGGCGTGGATCAACTCGCGGTTGTGGACAAGAAATCATCCACAACCGGACCAGGTTGTGGATAACGTCTGGCTGGGACGCTTGCCGACGCCGGCCGAACTGGACGCCAGCCCGTTCGCCGCGGTGCTCGACCTGTGCGCCGAGCTGTCCCTGGACGGCCGCTCGCTGGCGGCCTACCAGAACCTGCCGCTGCTCGACCTGTGCGCGCCGAGCCCGGCCCAGTGCCTGGCCGCGGCCCAAGCCATCGAACGCCAGCGCCAGTACGGCCCGCTACTGGTGTGCTGCGCCCTGGGTTATTCGCGCAGCGCCACGGCGATTGCCGCCTGGCTGTTGCACAGTGGGCGCGCGGCCACGGTGGACAGCGCCCTGGTCCAGCTGCGCCGGGCGCGGCCGCAAATCGTCCTGCATGCCGCCCATCGCCAGGCCCTGGAAAGCCTGGTCAACGCCAGGAGCCCAGCCCATGCCCACGCTCACCACTGACATGCAGTTGTACAGCGTCGCCAGCCTGCTGCGCCGAGGCCAGGCCCTGGACCAGTTATCCACAGGCCTGACCCTGCTCGGCGGCTTGTATGGCCTGGGTCAGTACCTGCTCGCCAGCGTTACCCTCGCCGGGCTGCTGCTGAGCCTCGCCCTGGTGGCCCTGGGGGTTGTGGAAAAGTACCTGGCACTGCGGGTGGCCTTCGATGCCGACCTGTTCCAGCGGGTGGCCGATGCCCCGACCTCCCTGGAGCACAGCACCCGCGCCCTGGACCAGGCCCTGAGCAGCCTCGGCCTGCAGCCCGTCGAGCACGGCGGACGGCCCTGGCACGAACGCAGCCAGGGTGCCCTGGGCCTGCTGCGGCGCCAGGCGCTGCTGCTGGCGACCCAAGTGCTGGTGCTGTTGAGCGTGATCCTGATCAGCCCCTGGCTGGCCTTTGCCGGATAAGGAATGCCCATGTTCGAACCCCTGGTTGCCAATCTCATCACCTCCGCCGCCCGCAGCATCACCGGCGCCCGCAGCCTGTGGCTGGGCTCGGCGCCGCAGGCGGTGCAACGCATCTACTTCGCCAACCACAGCAGCCACGGCGATTTCGTGCTGCTGTGGGCCTCGCTGCCGCCGGCACTGCGACGCCTGACCCGCCCCGTGGCCGGCGCCGACTACTGGCAGAAAAGCGGCGTGCGGCGCTACATCATCAACCGGGTGTTCAACGGCGTGTTGATCGACCGCGAGCGCAAGGAGGCTGTGGATAACAATCCCCTGCAGCCGATGCTCGATGCCCTGGAGCAGGGCGATTCGCTGATCATCTTTCCCGAGGGCACACGCAACCCGGAAGACGGCCTGCTGCCGTTCAAGAGCGGCCTGTATCACCTGGCCAAGCGTTATCCACAGGTGGAGGTGATCCCGGTGTGGATCGCCAACCTCAACCGGGTCATGCCCAAGGGCCGTTTCCTGCCCTTGCCGCTGCTGTGCACCACCAGCTTTGGCGCGCCCCTGGCGGTGGAAGACGGCGAAAGCAAGGAAGACTTTCTCGAACGCAGCCGCGCCGCGCTGCTGGCCCTGGCTCCGGAGCACGCCTGAAATGGATAAGCAGACCCTGATGTTGTTCGGCGGCATTGGCGCCATCCTGGTGCTGGCCTCGCTGATCGGATTGATCCTCAAGTGGCGTACCCGGGGCAGCCCCAACCCGGTGATCGACAACCTCAACGCGCGGATCAACGCCTGGTGGGTGATGGTGCTGGTGATCGGCATTGCCTTCTGGCTCGGCACCGCGGCGGTGATCCTGCTGTTCTATGCCGTGTCGTTCTATGCCCTGCGCGAGTTCCTGACCCTGACCCCGACCCGGCGCAGCGATTACCCGGCGCTGGTGGCGGCGTTCTACCTGGCCCTGCCCCTGCAGTACCTGCTGATCTATTCGGACTGGTACGGGCTGTTCTCGATCTTCATCCCGGTGTACGTGTTCCTGCTGCTGCCGATCCTCGCCTCCCTGGGCGGCGACAGCACGCACTTCCTGGAGCGCGCCTCCAAGGTCCAGTGGGGCCTGATGATCGCGGTGTTCTGCGTATCCTTCGTCCCGGCCCTGCTGACCCTGGACATCGCCGGCTACGAGGGCCGCAACCTGTTGCTGATCGCCTACCTGGTGATCGTGGTGCAGCTTTCGGACGTGTTGCAGTACGTCTGTGGAAAACTCTTCGGCAAGCGCAAGATCGCCCCCAACCTGTCGCCGTCCAAGACCGTCGAGGGTTTTGTCGGCGGCATCCTGCTGGCCTCGCTGATCGGCGGCGCGCTGTGGTGGATCACCCCGTTCAGCATCTGGCAGTCGTTCCTCATCGCCTTGCTGATCAACCTGCTGGGCTTTGCCGGCGGCATCGTGATGTCGGCGATCAAGCGCGATCGCGGGGTCAAGGACTGGGGGCACATGATCGAAGGCCACGGTGGCATGCTCGACCGCCTGGACTCGGTGTGCTTCGCCGCGCCGATCTTCTTCCACCTGGTGCGCTACTGGTGGACCTGACCGGGCACTAGCAGCTTGCCCTGTGGCGAGCGTGCGCAGGCACCCTCGCCACGAGCCAGGTCAGCCCGGCAGGTGGCCCAGCGGCAAGGGGCCTGGAGTCTTCACCGTGTGGATCGCGAAATTGCTGCGGATATCGCTGACCCCCGGGATCTTCAGCAGATGGCCGGTAAGAAAGCGGTCGTAACCCCGCAGGTCGGGCACCACCACTTGCAGCAGGAAGTCCGACTCGCCGGATACCAGGAATGCCGAGATCACCTCCGGCAACTGCAACACGGCCTGGCGGAAGGCTTCGGCTTCCGCATCGTTGTGCCGCTCGACCTTGACCCCGACGAACACCGTCAGCCCAAGCCCCACTTCATCCCGGGCCAGGACCGCCTGGTAGCCGCGGATCACCCCGGCCTCCTCCAGCATCCGCACCCGGCGCAGGCAGGGCGATGGCGACAGGCCGATCTCCTCCGCCAGTTGCACATTGCTCAAGCGACCGTCGCGCTGCAGGGCGGCGAGGATCTTGCGGTCATAGGCGTCGAGTTTGATGTTTGGCATATTCGGCTGGTCCTTTGGCTGAATCCTGGAAGATTATGCCAACTTCCGCTTATTTGCTGGCTGATTACGCAAGCACCTGCCCTGCCCTCCAGCCCTAAACTGTGGGCACCGACTCGACAACGAATGGGGGTGCAAGGTGGCGCAACTGTGGATGTTTTTCCTGGCCCTGGCGGTGGTCTACCTGCTGCCCGGGCCCGACATGATCCTGCTGTTGCAGACCGGCGCCCGCCAGGGCAAGGCCCAGGCATTGGCCACGGCCCTGGGCCTGGCCATCTCCCGGGGCTGCCATGTGGCCCTGGCGGCCCTGGGGTTGGCGGCGCTGTTCAAGGCCGCGCCCTGGACCTTCGACGTGGTGCGCCTGGCCGGTGCGGCCTACCTGCTGTGGATCGGCATCCAGTGCCTGAGGAGCAACCTGCTGCCCGCGCTGGACGGCAGCGGCGCGGCGGCCACGCCCTTGCGCTGGCGCCAGGCGATCCAGCGCGGGGTGCTGACCAACCTGCTGAACCCCAAGGCCCTGCTGTTCTGCTCGGTGCTGTTGCCGCAGTTCGTCGACCCCCAGGCCGGGGCGGTGGCGCCGCAATTCATCACCCTGGGCGTGTTGCTGGTGGGCGTCGGTGGGCTGTTCGACTGCTGCTACGCCCTGGCCGGCGCCGGGCTGGGTCGCTGGATGCAACGCAGCCCTTCGGCGCAACGCCTGCAGCAATGGCTGTTCGGCAGCCTGCTGATCGGCTTCGCCCTGCGCCTGACCTTCGTCCAGCAAGCCTGATTTGGCCGCAGACCGTAGGACCTGACCTGGCGGCTCGTGCCGAGCCGTGCGCAGCACCCGTAACACCAGGCACCGCGATCCATCAGGCATACCGCGCAACCCGGTCTGGCGGCTACGCCTTGCGGCGGCGGATCAGGTAGGCGCCGCCCAGCAGCAGGAGCGCCGCACCACCGACGGCGGCCAGCTTGTGCTGCCCAAGGCTGGAGCGGACCGCGTCGATCCATTGGGTCACATAGCGTTTGTTGGCACTGCCGAAGTCCGGCTCCTGGCAGTTCATGCCGAAGTTGCCGGCCCACTCCACGAACGGCCCGTGTTCCACGTAGCGCTTGTAGTAGTCGATCTCCAGGTCCGAGCCCCGGGTCCAGCGTGCGGCCTTGCACAGCACCGCGGCGAAGGCCTGGCTGGTGTGCGGCAGGTAATCCGCCGCGCGGTTGCCCAGCTCCCCGGCTACGTAGCGGTAGTGGTAGCGCACATCGGGCTCGGCGGTACTGGCCTGCT
The DNA here is from genome assembly GCF_046230915.1 of Pseudomonas sp. KCJK8993. NCBI lineage: Bacteria > Pseudomonadati > Pseudomonadota > Gammaproteobacteria > Pseudomonadales > Pseudomonadaceae > Pseudomonas > Pseudomonas sp. KCJK8993. The sequence goes on along the minus strand of NZ_JBJJLO010000036.1, from coordinate 43,416 downwards.
GGCGCTGCACTTCGTCGGCGCTGAGGAAAGGACCGGCCTGTACCGGTGGGATCTCCAGGCTATAGCTGCCCCAGAGGCTGTGGTAATCCGGCCCCATCTCGTAGCCGAGGATCTCCATGCCCGAGGTCCGCGCCAGCTGGCCGGCCTGGTAGTAGGCCTCGGCACGGCGCGTCGGCAGCCAGGCCGACTCGGCCCGCTGGCGATACTCGCCGTAGGCCTTGGCGATGGCCTGGCGTTCGGGACTGTCGAAATAGCCCCAGCCTTCCTGGTAACGGCCTTCGCGCAGCAGGCGTCGCCCCAGCAGCTCGCGCAGCTGCGCGGCGATCGGCAAGTGCTCGTAGTAGTCGTCCGCCTGCTTGGGCGTCGGTGGCGGCGCCGGGACCTGGGCGTCGACGAAACGCTTGAGCTCATCTACGGTCAGCACCCGCTCCGCGACGGTCGCCGCGTCGTGCCAGTAGATCTCGCCACTGCGGTAGAGCAACTCGAACGCCTGCACGTAGTCGCCACGTTCCAGGGCCAGCACCGCGCTTTCGCCTTCCACCCGGCAGCCCGGCTTGAGGTCTTCGTAGTTGCCGTCGTAGTCGCCGCGAAAGCCCCAGCTCTCATCCCGGGGGAAGGCCGCGGAGGCCTTGGCGTAGGCGGCCGCGGCGGCCACCTTGTCGCCGTCGCGCACGGCCATCTTGGCCCGCAGCCACCAGGCCAGGCCACCCTCGCCGGCGTGCTCGAGCAAGAGCTTGGTGGTGGCGAAGTCGCCATTCTGGTAATTCAGTGCCGCCAGCCGGTCGGCATTGTCGAAACTGCCGGCGGTGCCCTGGCTCAAGAGCTTGATCAGGTTGCGTTCGGCGTCCGGTCTTTCGCCAAAGGACCAGCCCTGGTGGGACACCAGCGAAGCGGTGAGCAGGCGCGCCACCGCAGGCTTCTTGAGCTGCTCCAGCAACTGCTCGTCCGGCAGGCTGCCCAGCTCGTTCACCACTTGTTTCAGGGAGCTGTAGCCGACCTCCGAACCCTGCAGGCTCTGGCTGGCATACAGGTCGATGGCCTGGCTCCAGTCACCCTGGTCCTTGAGGATCCGGGCCTCTTCGCCGAGGCTGGCGATGCCCAGTTCCAGCGGGTCACTGAAGCCGTCGATGCTCAGCTGGCGCGCCTGGATGAACGCCTGGCGCGCCGCCTGCAAGGTCTCGCGCCGGCCCTGCTCGTCCAGTTCGTTGGCTTCTTCATGGATGGACCTCAAGGCCCGGCCCAGGGAATAGGCGGCCCAGGTACTGCGCAATGCGCGCTGTTGAGTCGGCAGCTCCAGCACCTTGCGGAAATACTCAACGGCCAGTTGGCTGTCCCCGGCATTGAAAGCCACCGCACCGGCGGTATAGAGGCGGATCTCGGCCGGCAAGCTGGCGCCCTGCTGCTCGGCGGCGCGTCCGTCGTCGAGCTTGCGCAACTGGCCGACCAGGGTCCGCTGCGCCTCGTCCAGTCCCTGTCGTTCCGCCCAGTTGCGCTGCTGCACCTCGTAGCTCTCGGGCAGGCTGTAGTCGGAATTGAAGGCGTCCTTGGCCACCGGCTTGAGCCCGGCAACGGCCTGGCCCAGGCGGCTGATCTCGAACTTGAAGCTGCCTTCGGGCAGTTCCGCCAGGGTTTGCGGACGGTCTCCCAGCAGGCGCATGGGGAAAGTCGGCCCGCACGCCAGGGCCGGAGCCAGGGGCAGGAACAGACTCAGGCACAACAGGTGGCGAGATCTAGGGACGAACATGCACAGCTCCTTGGTCAATTTTCGTACAGCGGGCCCAACCCACGGCCCGGGTGCCACCTGCCGCCAGGCGGCCGGCCTGCTGGCGGGTCAGTAGCAGCTGGCCGTCGCGCAACTGGGCGGTATAGCCACCCAGCCCGTCGAATCCGTCGCATTGGGCAACGGCCAGGGACAGTTGTTCAGGCAGGGGACGGTCGAGGTTGCCCGAGTTGTTCAAGCGTATGTCGAACAAGCCATCCTGCTCAGTCAGGCCGATGTCCAGCCGGCTGGCCAGTACCTCGCCCCGGGCCACCGCCTTGAGGGTGTCCAGGCTCCAGGCCCGGACATCGCCCTTGAGCGGCAGGCGAAACCAGATCAAGCCGGCCAGGTGCGCCGGTGGATCGTTGCGCAGGGTCTTGGCCAGCAGACTCAGTTGTTCGGGGTCGGCCATCAGTTCGCGACGTTCGCCGCGCTGGGCGATGGGCGCCTCGCTCTCCACCAGCGGCGCGCCCTCGCCACCTGCCAGCAGGGCCACGCCATAGGCGGGTAGAGCCAGGTAGAAGGGTTTGTCGGTGACCTGCGCCCAGCCTCGGGCCCATTGCTCGGCTTGCCCAGGGTCGAACAGGCCCTTGCGCGGGTCGCTCACTGCATGCACCTGGAGCACGCTGCCATCGACCTGGGCCAACAGCCTCGGCAGTTCAGAGCTGCCAAGCCAGGCCGGAAGCGCGGTGATGCTCAGGGCCAGGGGCGCCGGTAACTGGGCCCGCAAGCGCGCCAGCAACGCGGTATAACCCGGTAGCCGCGCGGTGGCGGCATCGTGATCGATCTCCAGGCCAGCCAGGACCAGGCCCTGCCCTTGCCAATCGGCCAGCAGTTGCTGCACCTGGGCGAGGATTTCGTCCTGATCCAGAGAGGGCAATTGCCCGTCGAGGCGAACCACCGCGATCAGCCGACGGCCATCCTGGCGCAGCACATCGGCATCGATCCGCGCCCGGCTCCAGCCCGCCTGTGGAAAAGCCTGCAAGGCCAACACCCGGACTGTGGAAAAGTCTGCCCGGGATCCTGCCAGGGCCGCAGCGTGGGCGGGGGTCCACTGCCGTTGCCAGATGTACAGCTGCTGATCCAGCGCGGGCGCCTGCTCCTGGCGGCAGGCGCTGAGCGACAGCCCGCAAAGGAACACGGCACAAAGACAGAGCAGAACCCGGTGGAGCATGGATCGTTGATTCCCTTTAACGCTGAAAACCCTGGAACATCGCCGGGTCGATAGGCCCGGCAACCGCCACTCGCAGCCCGCGGCAGCGGCAGCGGCAGCGGCGAGAAAATTCGCGTCAGCCTACGCAGGGGGCGGGTTGGCGGCAATCGTCGGGGGAGGATTTTTTTCTTCGCTCTACAGGTCCAGCACCAGGGGTGCCGATGAGTTATCCACAACAGCCGGAACGGCGCAGCAGATCAGCACTTGCCCGGCTTCCGGCAGCTGCGCGGGGGGCTGTGGATAATTGACCCGGCCACTGAGCAGGCGGGTCTGGCAGGTGCCACAGGAGCCCCCCCGGCAACTGAATTCCGGGTGCAGGCCGGCGCGTTCCGCCAGTTGCAGCAGGCTGCCGCTGGCAGGTTGCCAGTGATGTACCAGGCCAGAACGCGCAAAGCGCACCGGCACCGTGCTCGTGGCCGCTGCCGGCTGCCGCAACGGCACGGCCTGGGGACCGGGCCGCCGACCCACGGTCGAGGGGCCAAAGGGTTCGGCATGGATCTGCCGATCGTCGATATCCAGGTCGCGCAACTGGTCGTACAGCGCCTGGGTGAAGGCCCCGGGACCACACAGCACGAAGTCCACGGCGTCGTAGTCATCCAGTGGCAGATGTTCCAGCACCAGCCGGGTGTCGATCCGCCCCTGCCGATCGAAGGCCACGCCCGGCTGCGCCGTCGCTTCCGGCTGGCTAAGCAGGCGCAGTACCTGCAGCGCCTCCCCGGCTTGCTCGCCGAGGGTTCGCAGCTCCTCGGCAAAGGGCTGTTCGGCCAGAGTGCGCGAGCCCAGGAACAACCAGGTGGGGCGCATGCGCCGGGTGCGCAGGCCTTGGTAGACCACCTCCCGCAGCATCGACAGCAAGGGGGTGATGCCCACCCCGGCCGCCAGCAGTACCAGCGGTCGCAGCCCTTGGGGTTCGATGCTGAACTGGCCCTGGGGCGCCCTGGCGTGCAGCAGGTCGCCCACCTCGACCTTATCGTGCAGGTAGCTGGATACCCGCCCCTCGCGCTTGACGCTGATGCGCAAGAACCCATCGGACGGGGCGCAGGACAGGCTGTAGGTGCGGATCAGCGGCTGCGGGTCGAGCCCGATCCGCAGCGGCAGGTGCTGGCCGGGTAGGAAAGGCGGCAAGCCCGCGCCGTCCGCCGGTTCCAGGTAGAACGAACGGATGCTGTGGCTTTCATCCTCGATCCGCACCACCCGCAGCGGCCGCCATTGCTGGCCCAGGGCCTGGGCCCGCAGGCGCGCCTCGGCCTGGGGCCAGGAGCCGGTCAGCAGGCTGTTGGGGGACACTCCGCGCAACGGCCCACGCAGGGACAAGGCCGCCGGGCGCCGCACCATGCGCTCCACCTGGACCCGCCACAGCCGCTCGGCCCCCTGGAAGGCACTGACCAGTGGGTCGTCGAGGATGATCTGGGTGGACCCGGTGAGCTGCAGCAGCTCGCCGCTGTGGAAATCGATGAACAACAGGCCGGCCCGAGGGTTGAGCAGCAGGTTGCCCAGGGTATTGAAATGCAGGTTGCCGGCGAAATCCGGGATGGTCAGGCAATCGCCCTCGACCCGGACGAAACCGGCCTGGCCGCCCCGGTGGGACACATCCACCGAACGCTGGCCCTCCAGGTCCACGTAGCTGGCGACGAAAAAGGTGTCGGCGGCAGCGATCAGCGCCCGCGCGCCATCGTCCAGACCCCGGTGATGCTGGGCCGGGCGGCTGGCTGGATCGTCCAGCGGCACCCGTTGCAGCTCGCGCAGCTGGATGTACTGCGGGCAGTTACCGAAGGACTGCCGCACCCTCACCTCGAACCCTTGGGCGTCGAGGGTGGCGATCTGTCCATTGAGACGGTTACGCCGCCGGGTGTGCAGCTCGATCCCCAACAGGCCCAGCGCCGCTCCCTCGTGCAGCTGCAACGGGTCATCGGCGGCCGGCAGGCTGTCCAGGCGCAGCCGGGTGTCCTGCGGGGCCCGGGCAAAACCGGGCGGCCCTTCGAGAAGGCTCGCCCAGGGGCTGCCGTCGGCATCCACCGCGCCCACCAGGATGAACGGCAGCTGTTGATAGAACTGCCGATGCTGGTCGGGCATGGCCTGGCGGATGACCTTGGCCCCGAAGGCTTCCATGCGCTCGGCCACCCCGGCCTGGGCCTGCAACTGCCGTTCACCGGCGTGCCAGGGCGACTGGGTGCTCATGCAAACCTCCCTCGGGGCGCCTCAGGCGCTTTTCAGGCCCGCCGCCGTGGATGGCATGGCGACGAAACCCGGCAGGGCTTCGATGCGTTCCAGCCAGGCACGCACATGGGGGTAGTCGGCCAGGGACACGTTGCCCTCCGGCGCGTGGGCGATGTAGCTGTAGCCGGCGACATCGGCGATGGTCGCCTGTTGGCCGACCAGGAACGGCCTGCCGGCCAGTTCCTGATCCATGACCTTGAGCAGGACATGGGCGCGGGCGATGACTTCCTCGGGGTTGAAGGTCGCGCCGAATACGGTGATCAAGCGTGCCGCCGCCGGCCCGAAGGCGATCGGCCCCGCGGCCACCGACAGCCAGCGCTGCACCTGCGCCGCTCCTGCTGGATCGGTGGGCAGCCAGCGGCCATCGCCATAGCGTTGCGCCAGGTACACCAGGATCGCGTTGGAGTCGGCGATCACCACGCCTTGGTCGTCGATGACCGGCACCTGGCCAAAGGCGTTGAGGGCCAGGAACTCGGGCTGCTTGTGGGCGCCCTTGGCCAGGTCGACGAAAATCGTTTCGACCGGCAATTCCAACAGGGACAGCATCAGTTCGACGCGGTGGGCATGGCCGGAGCGGGGAAAGTTGTAGAACTTGATGGCGGGCTGGGACATGGACGACTCCACGGGCAGGTGCACGGCCGAAGCGCCGCGCTGGAGGGGCTATCTTCCTGCCGGGACAAAAACAACAGAATCACCAGAAAACACAAACCATCATTTCATTGGGTGAAACAATCTCGCTTAAGGATTGAGCGATGGATGCTCGCGCAGGGCCTGCACTGCGAAATCGACGAAGCTGCGCACCCGCGCCGGCGCCTTGCGCCCGCCCTGGTACACCACATGGATGGGCAAGGGAGGCTGCTCGAAGGCCTCGAGGACGATTTCCAACTGCCCCGCCGCGACCTTGTCGGCCACTTGGTAGGACAGCACCCGGGTCAGGCCCAGCCCCAGGCTGGCGGCGGTAATGGCGGCCTGGCTGGCGCTCACCAGCAAGCGAGGCTCGGGGCGGATGCTCAAGGCGCGACCGGCGACGTTGAACTGCCAGTTGCGCGCCTGGCCAATGGAAGACGGCGCGATCACCGGCGCCTGGCGCAGATCTTCGGGGTGCTGTGGCCGACCATGGCTGGCCAGGAATGCCGCAGAGGCGCAGATCACCCGGCGTACCTGGCCGACGCGGATACTGTGCTGGCCGCTGTCCGGCAACTCGCCGATGCGTACCGCCACGTCGATGCCCTCGTCCACCATGTTGGCCATCCGATCCACCAACAGGGCATTGACGCTGACCTGTGGATAACGTTGCAGGTAGCGCACCAGCAGCGGGGTGACGAAGAGTTCGCCGAACAGCACCGGCGCAGTCAGGCTCAGTTGGCCCCGGGGCTGGGCATGAATGCCGGCAGCCGAGGCCTCGGCATCCTGGACCTCGGCGAGAATGCGCCGGCAATCCTCCAGGTAGCGTTGCCCGGCTTCGCTCAGGTGCACGTTGCGCGTGGTACGCACCAGCAACTGGGTGCCGATGCGTTGCTCAAGGGCCGCCACGGCCCGGGTGACGCTGGCCGCCGACAGGTTCAGGCGCCGCGCCGCGGCAGCGAACCCCTGCTCCTGGGCGACACAGACGAACACCTGCATTTCCTGAAATCTGTCCATGGCCTATCTCGAATGGCGGCGCCCAGCCGACAGGCGCCACGAGCCAGCAGCATAATCCACCGCCATGGCGTCAGGGGGCGCACCAGGTCTGCACATCGTGCCGATGGAATGCCGGGCACCTGCGGGGAAGGTGTGTAGTTTTTTCGAAAACTCGACACAAGTCGATCCTGATCGATCAGGTCTTTCGGCAACGGCCGGCGACGGGTGAGCCTGTGTACCGGCGTGGAAGCGTTGGGCCCAGTGAAAAAACCTGCGGGGGGCAAAGTTGCGCGGACAAAAAAGGGAGCCTGGACAGGCTCCCTGTTGGTTGCGGCAGTGGCCGTTATCTACAGCCGGGTGCCCAACTGTGGATAACTCACTCCACGGTCACCGACTTGGCCAGGTTGCGTGGCTGGTCGACGTCGGTGCCCTTGAGCACGGCTACGTAGTAAGACAGCAGCTGCAACGGGATGGTGTAGAGGATCGGCGAGAGGATGTCGTGGATATGCGGCATGTGGATAACATGGGTGCCCTCACCGTTGGTCATGCCCGACTTCTCGTCGGCGAACACGACCAATTCACCGCCACGGGCACGGACTTCCTGCAGGTTGGACTTGAGCTTCTCCAGCAGTTCGTTGTTCGGCGCCACGGTGACCACCGGCATGTCGTTATCCACAAGGGCCAGCGGACCGTGCTTGAGCTCACCGGCCGGGTAGGCTTCGGCGTGGATATAGGAAATTTCCTTGAGCTTCAGGGAGCCTTCCATCGCTACCGGGTACTGGGCGCCACGACCGAGGAACAGGGTGTGGTGCTTGTCGGCGAACAGCTCCGCGGTCTTCTCCACCACGCTGTCCATGGCCAGGGCTTCACCCAGGCGAATCGGCAAGCGCCGCAGCTCTTCCACCAGCTCGGCTTCGACGCCGGCTGCCAGGGTGCCACGTACCTGGCCCAGGGACAGGGTCAACAGCAGCAGGCTCACCAGTTGCGTGGTGAAGGCCTTGGTGGAGGCCACGCCGATTTCGCGACCGGCCTGGGTCAGCAGGGTCAGGTCCGATTCACGCACCAGCGAGCTGATGCCGACGTTGCAGATCGCCAGGCTGGCGAGGAAGCCCAGCTCCTTGGCATTGCGCAGAGCGGCCAGGGTATCGGCAGTCTCGCCGGACTGGGAAATGGTCACGAACAGGCTGTCGGGCTGCACCACCACCTTGCGGTAGCGAAACTCACTGGCGACTTCCACCTGGCAGGGAATGCCAGCCAGTTCTTCCAGCCAGTAACGGGCGACCATGCCGGCGTGGTAGCTGGTGCCACAGGCAACGATCTGCACATTGCGCACCTTGGCGAACAACTCGACGGCCTGGGGACCGAAGGCCTGGACCAGTACCTGGTTGCTGCTCAGGCGACCTTCCAGGGTGCGTTGCACCACCGATGGCTGCTCGTGGATTTCCTTGAGCATGTAGTGGCGGTATTCGCCCTTATCCGCCGCTTCGGCACCATCGCGGTACTGCACCGCCTCGCGTTCCACGGCCTTGCCGTCGATGTCCCAGATTTGCACGCTGTCGCGGCGGATCTCGGCGATATCGCCTTCTTCCAGGTACATGAAGCGGTCGGTGACCTGGCGCAGGGCCAGTTGGTCGGACGCCAGGAAGTTCTCCCCCAGGCCCAGGCCGATCACCAGCGGGCTGCCGCTACGGGCCGCCACGAGGCGATCCGGCTGGCTGGCGCTGATCACGGCAAGGCCATAGGCACCGTGCAGTTCCTTGACGGTGGCCTTGAGCGCCACGGTCAGGTCGCCCAGGTCCTTGAGCTTGTGGTTCAGCAGGTGGGCGATGACTTCGGTATCGGTGTCCGAGGTAAATTCGTAGCCCTGGGCCTTGAGTTGTCCGCGCAGGGCTTCGTGGTTCTCGATGATGCCGTTGTGCACCACCGCCAGATCACCGGAGAAATGCGGGTGGGCATTGCGCTCGCAAGGCGCGCCGTGGGTGGCCCAACGGGTGTGGGCGATGCCCAGGCGGCCCACCAGCGGCTCGCCAGCCAGGGCTTGTTCCAGCTCGGCGACCTTGCCCGGGCGGCGCATGCGCTCGAGCTTGCCGGTATTGGTGAAAACCGCCACGCCGGCGCTGTCGTAGCCGCGGTATTCGAGGCGCTTGAGGCCTTCCAGCAAAATGGCGGTGATATTGCGTTCAGCAACGGCGCCAACAATTCCACACATGGTATTTCTCCTAGCTGACAGCCGCGCAAATCAGAGTTATGCCGCGGGCCTGGATCTGGTCGCGGACCTCGAGAGGCAGGCGATCGTCGGTAATGAGGGTATGGACGCTGCTCCACGGCAGCTCCAGGTTGGGAATCTTGCGGCCGATCTTGTCGGATTCGACCATCACGACAACTTCACGGGCCACCTCGGCCATCACTCGGCTCAGGCCCAGCAATTCGTTGAAGGTGGTGGTACCACGGGCCAGGTCGATGCCATCGGCACCGATGAACAGTTGATCGAAGTCGTAGGAGCGCAGGACCTGCTCGGCCACCTGGCCCTGGAAGGACTCGGAGTGCGGGTCCCAGGTGCCGCCGGTCATCAACAGCACCGGCTCGTGTTCCAGTTCGCTCAGGGCGTTGGCCACGTTCAGCGAGTTGGTCATGACCACCAGGCCCGGCTGCTGGCCGAGTTCGGGAATCATGGCCGCGGTGGTGCTGCCGCTGTCGATGATGATGCGCGCATGTTCACGAATACGTTGTACCGCCGCCCGGGCAATCGCTTGCTTGTGGCGGGATACCGGCTGGCCGAGGTCGCTGACCAGTTCCTGGGGCATGGTGATCGCCCCGCCATAACGGCGCAGCAGCAGGCCATTGCTTTCCAGGGCCGCGAGGTCCTTACGAATCGTAACTTCAGAGGTTTCGAAACGCTTGGCCAACTCATCCACGCTCACCTCGCCTTGTTCATTGAGCAAGGCCAGGATGTTGTGACGGCGCTGGGGAGTGTTGCGTTTCGATATGAGCATTTAAGTTTCGATTCGAAAGATAACGTTGGCAATAAAAACCCATGATCGAAACTTCGTCAAGCACGCGCGCATAAAAAACCGGCCCTTGCTGTTCAACTGCAGGGGCCGGTTGATGCTGCATGGGTCATCCGTGCTTGTGGATAACCTCAGCTCTTGCTGATTTTCTGTGGCCGCTTCCAGCCATCGATGTTCTTCTGCCGCGCACGACCCACGGCCAGCTGCGCTGGCGAGACATCCTGGGTGATGGTGGACCCGGCGGCGGTAGTGGCCCCGGAAGAGATATCCACAGGCGCCACCAGGGAGTTATTGGAGCCGATGAACACGTCTTCGCCCAGCACCGTCTTGTGCTTGTTCACCCCGTCATAGTTGCAGGTGATGGTGCCGGCACCGATGTTGGTACGCGCGCCGATCACCGCGTCGCCCAGGTAGCTCAGGTGGCCGGCCTTGGCCCCGTGGCCCAGGTGGGCGTTCTTCAGCTCGACGAAGTTACCCACATGGGCACGAGCCTCCAGCACACTGCCGGGCCGCAGGCGGGCGAACGGGCCGGCATCGCTGCCCTCGCCCATCACCGCGCCGTCGATATGGCTGTTGGCCTTGATCACCACGCCCTTGCACAGGGTGCTGTCCTTGATCACGCAGTTGGGGCCGATCACCACGTCGTCTTCGATGACCACCCGGCCTTCGAGGATGACGTTGATATCGATCAGCACGTCGCGCCCGACCGTGACCTCGCCACGCACATCGAAACGCGCCGGATCGCGCAGGGTCACGCCCTGGGCCATCAGGCGGCGGGCGGCGCGCAGCTGGTAGTGGCGCTCCAGCTCCGAGAGTTGCTTGCGATCGTTGGCGCCCTGCACTTCCATGGCGTCCAGGGGCTGCTCGGTGGCAACCACCAGGCCATCGCTGACCGCCATGGCGATCACGTCGGTCAGGTAGTACTCACCCTGGGCGTTGTTGTTCGAAAGACGGCTGGTCCAATCGCCGAGGCGCTTGCCGGGCACGGCGAGAATGCCGGTATTGCCTTCAGTGATGGCGCGCTGGGCTTCGTTGGCATCCTTCTGCTCGACGATGGCCGCAACCTTGCCATTGGCGTCACGCACGATTCGCCCGTAGCCGGTAGGGTCGTCCAGCTCGACGGTGAGCAGGCCCAGTTGCTCGGGGCCGGCCTGCTTGAGCAGGCGCTGCAGGGTCTGGACCTCGATCAGCGGTACATCGCCGTAGAGGATCAGTACGGTATCGGCCTGGATGAAGGGCACGGCCTGGGCCACTGCATGGCCGGTGCCGAGCTGCTTGTCCTGCAACACGAAATTCAGGTCGTCGGCGGCCAGGCGCTCGCGCACCGCATCCGCGCCGTGGCCGATCACCACGTGGATGCGCTGTGGATCGAGCTGGCGGGCGCTGTGGATAACATGTCCGAGCATGGAGTTGCCAGCAACCGGGTGAAGGACCTTGGGCAGTGCCGAACGCATGCGCGTGCCCTGGCCTGCTGCGAGGATAACGATTTCGAGAGACATGACTGGCTACCAATCCTGGGTGGTCCGCGAGTGTGACCAAGAGGGGAGAATGCGGAAAATAAAAAGGGTAGCCGAGGCTACCCTTTTTAATCAATCACACAAAAAGCCTGCGGCTTAGCCGCCGAACTTCTTGCGGATCTGCTGGACGGTACGCAGCTGGGCTGCGGCCTCGGCCAGACGTGCAGCGGCAGATCCGTAGTCGAAATCTGCGCCTTTTTCATTCAGGGCCTTCTCAGCAGCCTTGACGGCTTCCTGAGCGGAGGCTTCGTCCAGGTCGGCAGCGCGTTGCACGGTGTCGGCAAGAACCTTGACCATGTTCGGCTGAACCTCGAGGAAACCACCGGAGATGTAGAACACCTCGGTTTCCCCGCCCTGCTTGATCAAGCGGATCGGACCTGGCTTCAGGTTGGTGATCAGCGGCGCGTGACCCAGAGCGATACCAAGATCACCCAGTTCACCGTGCGCAACCACCATCTCCACCAGACCGGAGAAGATTTCCCCTTCCGCGCTGACGATATCGCAATGGACTGTCATAGCCATCTGCTTGCCTCAACCTAAATTAGCGCCCGTTGCCGGGCGCCGGGATTACAGTTTCTTGGCTTTCTCGATCGCTTCGTCGATGCCGCCGACCATGTAGAACGCTTGTTCCGGCAGATGGTCGTAGTCACCGTTGAGGATGCCTTTGAAGCCAGCGATGGTGTCTTTCAGGGAAACGTACTTACCTGGAGAACCAGTGAAGACTTCAGCCACGAAGAACGGCTGCGACAAGAAGCGCTGGATCTTACGAGCGCGGGATACCAACTGCTTGTCGGCTTCCGACAGCTCGTCCATGCCCAGGATCGCGATGATGTCCTTCAGCTCTTTGTAACGCTGCAGTACGTACTGAACGCCGCGAGCGGTCTCGTAGTGCTCGTTGCCGATCACGTTCGGGTCCAGCTGGCGGGAGGTCGAGTCCAGTGGGTCTACCGCTGGGTAGATACCCAGGGAAGCGATGTCACGGGACAGAACGACGGTGGCGTCCAAGTGGGCGAAAGTGGTCGCTGGCGACGGGTCGGTCAGGTCGTCCGCCGGTACGTATACCGCTTGGATCGAGGTGATCGAACCTTGCTTGGTCGAAGTGATGCGCTCTTGCAGCACGCCCATCTCTTCAGCCAGGGTCGGCTGGTAACCTACTGCCGAAGGCATACGGCCCAGCAGTGCGGATACTTCGGTACCGGCCAGGGTGTAACGGTAGATGTTGTCGACGAACAGCAGAACGTCGTTACCTTCGTCACGGAACTTCTCGGCCATGGTCAGGCCGGTCAGCGCTACGCGCAGACGGTTTCCTGGTGGCTCGTTCATCTGACCGTAGACCAGGGCAACCTTGTCCAGAACGTTGGAATCCTTCATCTCGTGGTAGAAGTCGTTACCCTCACGAGTACGCTCACCCACACCGGCGAACACGGAATAACCGCTGTGCTCGATGGCGATGTTACGGATCAGTTCCATCATGTTTACGGTCTTGCCCACACCGGCACCACCGAACAGACCTACTTTACCGCCCTTGGCGAACGGGCAAACCAGGTCGATTACCTTGATCCCGGTTTCCAGCAGGTCGTTGCCGCCTGCCTGCTCCGCGAAGGAAGGAGCGGCGCGGTGGATACCCCAGCGCTCTTCTTCGCCGATCGGGCCGGCTTCGTCGATTGGGTTGCCCAGTACGTCCATGATCCGGCCCAGGGTCGCTTTACCGACCGGTACGGAGATGGCTGCGCCAGTGTTGTTGACATCCAGACCGCGCTTCAAGCCTTCGGTGGAGCCCATCGCAATGGTACGCACCACGCCATCGCCCAGCTGCTGCTGAACTTCCAGAGTGGTTTCGGCGCCTTGAACCTTCAAGGCGTCGTAGATGCTCGGTACGCTGTCGCGTGGAAATTCCACGTCGATAACGGCGCCGATGATTTGAACGATACGTCCGCTACTCATAGCTGGATCCTCTGAATATTTGAACCGTTAAACCGCGGCAGCGCCGCCGACGATTTCCGAGATCTCTTGGGTGATCGCAGCCTGACGCGCCTTGTTGTAGATCAGCTGCAAATCGCTGATCAAATCACCGGCGTTGTCGGTGGCGTTCTTCATTGCAATCATCCGCGCGGCTTGTTCAGCTGCGTTGTTCTCGACCACCGCCTGGTAGACCTGCGACTCCACGTAACGGACCATCAAGCCGTCCAGCAGCTCCTTGGCATCCGGTTCGTAGAGATAGTCCCAGTGGTGCTTGAGTTCTTGATCCGGGGTTGCCTCCAGTGGAATCAACTGCTCCACGGTCGGCTGCTGGGTCATGGTGTTGACGAACTTGTTGGATACCACGGACAGGCGGTCGATCCGGCCTTCCAGGTAAGCATCCAGCATCACCTTGACACTGCCGATCAGGTCATTGATCGACGGCTCTTCACCCAGGTGGCTGATAGCTGCAACGACGTTACCGCCGAAGTTGCGGAAGAAGGCCGCACCCTTGCTACCGACCACGCACAGATCGATCTCGACGCCTTGTTCGCGGTTTACCGCCATGTCCTTGACCAGGGCCTTGAACAGGTTGGTGTTCAAGCCACCACACAGACCACGGTCACTGCTCACCACGATATAACCGACGCGCTTGATGGCGCGGTCGATCATGAACGGGTGACGATATTCCGGGTTGGCGTTGGCCAGATGACCAATAACCTGGCGGATGCGCTCCGCATAAGGACGGCTAGCTGCCATGCGCATTTGTGCCTTGCGCATTTTGCTGACCGCCACTTTTTCCATGGCGCTGGTAATTTTTTGCGTGCTTTTGATGCTCGCAATCTTACTGCGAATCTCTTTTGCGCCTGCCATGTAACACCTATCAGGTTAGCAAGCGGGAGCCTTGCGGCTCCCGCTGCGGCTTACCAGGTTTGGGTGGCCTTGAACTTCTCGATACCGGCTTTGAGGCCAGCGTCGATTTCGTCATTGAAGTCACCCTTCACGTTGATCTTCGCCATCAGGTCGGCGTGATCGCGGTTGAAGTAAGCAATCAGCGCTTGTTCGAAGCTACCGATCTTGGCGATTTCGACGTCAGTCAGGAACCCACGCTCAGCGGCATACAGCGACAGCGACATGTCAGCGATGGACATTGGCGCGTATTGCTTCTGCTTCATCAGCTCGGTAACGCGCTGACCGTGTTCAAGTTGCTTGCGGGTCGCTTCGTCCAGGTCAGAAGCGAACTGGGCGAATGCCGCCAGTTCACGGTACTGAGCCAGGGCGGTACGGATACCACCGGACAGCTTCTTGATGATCTTGGTCTGAGCGGCACCACCTACACGGGATACCGAAACACCGGCGTTAACTGCAGGGCGGATGCCCGAGTTGAACATGGCCGATTCCAGGAAGATCTGACCGTCGGTGATGGAGATCACGTTGGTCGGAACGAACGCGGAAACGTCGCCAGCCTGGGTTTCGATGATCGGCAGGGCGGTCAGGGAACCGGTCTTGCCAGTCACTGCGCCATTGGTGAACTTCTCTACGTACTCTTCCGAAACGCGGGAAGCGCGCTCCAGCAGACGGGAGTGGAGATAGAACACGTCGCCTGGGTAGGCTTCACGTCCTGGTGGACGACGCAGCAGCAGGGAGATCTGGCGATAAGCCACGGCCTGCTTGGACAGATCGTCATAAACGATCAGCGCGTCTTCACCACGGTCGCGGAAGTATTCGCCCATGGTGCAACCGGAGTACGGAGCCAGGAACTGCAGGGCAGCCGATTCGGAAGCGCTGGCAGCCACGATGATGGTGTTGGCCAGGGCGCCGTTTTCTTCCAGCTTGCGAACCACGTTGGCAATGGTCGATTGCTTCTGACCAACGGCTACGTAGACGCAGAAGATACCGCTGTTCTTCTGGTTGATGATCGCGTCGATCGCCATGGCGGTCTTACCGATCTGGCGGTCACCGATGATCAGCTCACGCTGGCCACGGCCGACTGGGATCATGGCGTCAACGGCCTTGTAGCCAGTCTGTACAGGCTGGTCTACCGACTTACGCCAGATCACGCCTGGAGCAACTTTCTCGACCGCGTCGGTCTCGGTGTTGTTCAGCGGACCTTTACCGTCGACTGGGTTACCCAGTGCGTCGACTACGCGACCCAGCAGTTCCTTACCCACTGGAACTTCGAGGATGCGGCCAGTGCACTTGGCGCTCATGCCTTCGGCCAGAGTGGTGTATGCGCCCAGTACCACGGCACCTACAGAGTCTTGCTCGAGGTTGAGGGCCATACCGTAGACGCCGCCCGGAAACTCGATCATCTCGCCGTACATGACGTCGGCCAGACCGTGAATCCGCACGATACCGTCAGAAACGCTGACGACAGTGCCTTCGTTACGGGCTTGGGAGGTCACATCGAGCTTTTCGATGCGGCCCTTGATAATTTCACTTATTTCGGAAGGATTGAGTTGCTGCATTGCTCTGCTGCCCCTTCAAACTCAAGATTTCAATGCTTCGGCAAGGTTCGCGAGTTTGCCGCGAATCGAGCCATCGATAACCAGGTCGCCGGCGCGGATCACGACGCCACCAATCAGGCTGGCATCCTCCGCAGCGTGCAGGCGCACTTCCCGGCCGAGCCGTGCACTGAGAACCGTGGCGAGTTTGTCTTGCTGTTCTTGGTTCAATGCAAAAGCACTGGTCACATCCACGTCCACCGACTTCTCTTGCTCGGCCTTGTACAGGTCGAACAGAGCGGAGATCTCCGGCAACAGCAGGAGACGATCGTTCTCGGCGGCAACTTGAATGAAATTCTGTGCCTGTGCATCAAACTTGTCGCCACACACTTCGATAAAAGTGTTGGCCTTTTCTGCGCTCGTCAGTCGCGGGGCCTTAAGCACGCGCTGCATGGTGTCATCTTGTGACACCGCTGCAGCCAGGCCGAGCATGGCTGACCAAGAGGCCAGCTGCTGGTGGGCCTGAGCGTGCTCGAAGGCCGCCTTAGCGTAAGGTCGGGCCAACGTGGTCAGTTCTGCCATGATCGCCCTCGCTTAAATTTCAGCAGCCAGTTTGTTAACCAGGTCTGCGTGCGCGTTTTGATCGATTGTGGCGCCCAGGATCTTCTCTGCACCATTGACTGCCAGGCTACCCAGTTGGGCGCGCAGCGCGTCTTTGACGCTGTTCAGTTCCTGTTCGATCTCGGCCTGAGCCTGAGCCTTCACGCGTTCAGCTTCGACACGGGCCTGTTCACGGGCTTCGTCGACGATCTGAGAACCGCGCTTCTTGGCTTGCTCGATGATTTCAGCTGCCTGAGCTTTGGCTTCGCGCAGTTGCTGACCCGCTTTATCTTGGGCCAGTTCCAGGTCACGAGCTGCTCGGCTGGCAGCGTCCAGTCCATCCGCGATCTTCTTTTGACGTTCGTGCAGAGCTGCAATGACCGGAGGCCAAATGAACTTCATGCAGAACAGTACAAAAATTAAGAACGCAACGGACTGGCCAATCAGGGTTGCATTAATGTTCACGCCAACACCTCGCTCGTTCGTTGTCCGTCACACCAATCAACTCGAATACTCGAGTGATTAGCCAGCGAGTTGACCAACGAAGGGGTTCGCGAAGGTGAAGAACAGAGCGATACCAACACCGATCATGGTTACGGCGTCGAGCAGACCGGCAACGATGAACATCTTAACTTGCAGCATTGGAACCATTTCTGGCTGACGCGCAGCGCCTTCCAGGAACTTGCCGCCCAGCAGGCCGAAACCAATTGCGGTACCCAGTGCGCCCAGGCCGATCAACAGTGCAACAGCGATAGCGGTTAGACCAACTACAGTTTCCATCTTTCCTCCCGACTTTTACGTCGTATGGTTTAGGTTTTTTAGATTAAAGCGGTAAAACAAATCGTTTCATCGTGCCCGAGATGGGCCCCTCCCGCCGCAACGAGAGGGACATCAGACTAGTCGAGACTGGTCTTAATGATTCTCTTCGTGAGCCATCGACAGGTAGACGATGGTCAGCATCATGAAGATGAAGGCCTGCAAGGTGATGATCAGGATGTGGAACACGGCCCACGCCCATTGCAGAACCACACCCATGCCGCTGAGCCACAGCAGGCCGCTGCCGAACATCACGGCAATCAGGATGAACACCAGCTCGCCGGCGTACATGTTGCCGAACAGACGCAGTGCCAGGGAGATCGGCTTGGCTACCAGGGTCACGAACTCCAGCAGGAAGTTCACTGGAATCAGCAGGGCCTGGACCAGGATGTTCTTGCTACCGAACGGATGCAGGGTCAGTTCACCGATGAAGCCGCCGATGCCCTTGACCTTGATGCTGTAGAAGATGATCAACGCGAATACCGACAGGGCCATGCCCAGGGTAGCGTTCGGGTCAGTGGTGGAAACGGCACGGAATGGAATGTGCGGGTCGCCGGAAATCAGCATCGCCAGTTGCGGGATCCAGTCCACAGGAACCAGGTCAATGGCGTTCATCAGGAACACCCAGACGAAGATGGTCAGAGCCAGCGGTGCGATGACCGGGCTGCGACCGTGGAAGCTGTCCTTCACGCTGCCATCGACGAAGCCGACCATCACTTCGACGAAGTTCTGCAAAGCGCCCGGCACGCCGGAAGTCGCCTTCTTGGCCGCCATGCGGAACAGAAGAATGAAGATCACACCCAGTGCGACAGACCAGCCGAGGGTATCGACGTGGAATGCCCAGAAGCCCATTTCCTTGGCTTCTGCTGCGGAGTGGGCAAAACCCCAGCTCCCATTGGGTAGCTGACCGAAGGTCAGGTTCTGCAAGTGGTGCTGGATATAGCCCGAAGCGGTTGTTTCTGCTGACATGGTTGCCTCAAACGCCCTAAGGTCTCGAAAGTCTTGTTCTCATTAGCAGGGGAGCGAACCAGCTGACCAGCTGGGTCAGCACGAAGACGCCGAATACTGCCAGCGGCGCCAAAGGCTTCACACCTGCAAACGTCAGCGCGAACAGCACTGCCGTCAAAATCAATTTGCCCGCCTCGCCGGCATAAAAAGACCGAACGATGGCTTGGGCCGCTCGGGCGCCGGAAAACCGAAATGCCCTGTGAGCGAAATACACATTGGGTAGCAAGGCTATCAGCCCTCCGCAAAGGCCTGAATATCCGGCTACGACTCCACGCCATTGCCAAAGCGCCAGAGCGGCTATCAGTAAAATGACCAACTGAGCCAGTAAAACCGGGAAAACCGCCAAGCGATGGAACGGCAGGCGGTTTGGCGTGCGGGTTTCCATCGCTCTTGCTCCTCAAGGGTCGGCTGCCAGAATTCTGTGACTTGGCATAATTTGTGCCGACAAAATGCGCGCAGAGTATAGGGGCGGTTCAGCCCCTATTCAACTGCCGGGTAGTGATTTCCGACTGCGCGCTACACAAGGAAATGTTTCAACGGATGTGAGCGAGGACGCCCTGCAGCTCATCCAGGGAGTTGTAGCCGATCACCAGCTGCCCCTTGCCTTTCTTACCGTGGCGAATCTGCACCGCAGAGCCTAGGCGCTCGGCCAAACGCTGCTCCAGGCGAGCGATATCCGGATCGGGCTTGACCGGTTCAGCAGGCTCTTGCTTGCCGCTGAGCCACTGGCGAACCAAGGCCTCGGTCTGACGCACCGTCAGGCCTCGTGCGACAACGTGTCGCGCCCCTTCAACCTGTTGATTTTCCGGCAATCCAAGCAATGCGCGGGCATGTCCCATTTCCAGGTCGCCATGGGACAACATGGTCTTGATCACCTCGGGCAGGGAGATCAGGCGCAACAGGTTGGCCACGCTGACGCGGGACTTGCCCACGGCTTCGGCAACCTGTTGCTGGGTCAGCTGGAACTCCTGCTGCAGGCGCTGCAGGGCCAGTGCTTCCTCGATGGGATTGAGATCTTCACGCTGGATGTTCTCGATCAGCGCCAGGGCAATGGCGGTTTCATCCGGCACATCGCGGACCACCGCCGGAATGGTTTCCTGGCCAGCCTGCTGGCTGGCGCGCCAGCGGCGTTCACCGGCGATGATTTCAAACCGACCGGCGCCGATGGGGCGCACCACGATGGGCTGCATCACCCCCTGGGTCCTGATCGAATTCGCCAGTTCCTCCAGCGCTTGCGGGTCCATGTCCCGACGGGGCTGGTACTTGCCACGCTGGATCAGGTCCAGCGGCAGGTGTTGCAGTTCACGCTGGTCGACCTGCGCGGCTTGTTCTTCCAGGGCGCTGACAGTCGGACCACTCAACAGTGCATCCAGTCCACGTCCGAGACCACGTTTCTTGACGGCCATGGGGATTCCTTAAGTTGGCTGGGCGGCTGCGATGCGCGCTTGTCTACGTTGCCGGCGAACCATCTCGCCGGCCAGGGCCAGGTAGGCCAATGCGCCGCGGGATTGCTTGTCGTACGCCAATGCCGGCATGCCGTAGCTCGGCGCCTCGGCCAGGCGGATGTTGCGCGGGATCACGGTGTCGTACAGCTGATCGCCGAAGTGTTCCTTGAGCTGCGCGGAAACATCGTTCATCAGGCTCAGGCGCGGGTCGAACATGGTGCGCAGCAAGCCTTCGATCTTCAGCTCGGGATTGAGCAGTTCACCGATGCGCTTGATGTTATCCACAAGGTCGCTCAAGCCTTCCAGTGCGTAATACTCGCACTGCATGGGGATGATGACGCCATCGGCAGCCACCAGGGCGTTGAGGGTCAGCATCGACAGCGACGGCGGGCAATCGATCAGGATGTAGTCATAGTTCTCGCGGATCGGAGCCAGGGCACTGCGCAGCCGGCTTTCCTTCATCTGCATTTCCAGCAGGACCACTTCCGCCGCGGTCAGGTCGCGGTTGGCCGGCAACAGCTGGTAGCCGCCGTGTTCGGAAAAGTGCATGGCCTGGGCCAGGTCGCACTCGCCGATCAGCAAGTCGTAGACCGAGTTTTCCAGGCCATGTTTATCCACACCGCTCCCCATGGTGGCGTTGCCCTGTGGATCAAGGTCGATCAGCAGCACCCGGCGCTTGGTCGCTACCAGGGATGCCGCGAGGTTGATGCAGGTGGTGGTCTTGCCCACACCACCTTTCTGGTTCGCTATCGCGAATACCTTAGCCATTCTTGCTTGTGTTCCCAATCATGCCGTGCGGCGCAGTATCAGCAGATGGCGTTGGCCTTGGCAACCGGGTACGGCCAAGGCGTGTTCGCTATCGAGGTGGAAGTCTGCCGGCAATGCTAACAGCTCATCAGAGGGATGGACGCCCTTCATTGCCAGCCAGCGTGTATCGCTGTCCCCAAGGTGGCGGGTCCAGCTGGTGAAGTTCTCCATGCTGCTGAACGCCCGGGAAATGATCCCGTTGAAAGGCTGCTCTGGAGTGAAGGCCTCGACCCGGCTGTGGATAACTTGCAGGTTATCCAGCTTGAGTTCGAGTTTGACCTGGGTCAGGAAGCGGGTCTTCTTGCCGTTGCTGTCCAGGCAGGTGACCTGGGATCCGGGAAACAGGATCGCCAGGGGAATCCCCGGCATCCCGCCGCCACTGCCCACATCCAGCCAGCGGCCGTCCTCGATGAACGACATCACGCTCAGGCTGTCGAGCAAGTGGCGCGAGACCATTTCATCGGGATCGCGCACGGCGGTCAGGTTATAGGCCTTGTTCCACTTGATCAGCAGCGCCAGGTAGCCCAGCAGCGATTCATGCTGGCCCGGGCTCAGCTCGACACCGAGTTGGCGGGCGCCTGTGGATAATTCATCCGCATGTTGCGAGGTGACCTGTGAACTCAAGCGCTTTGCTCCAACTGACGGCCGGCGCCGCGTTTTTTCAAGTGAATCATCAACAGGGAAATGGCCGCGGGAGTCACGCCGGGAATGCGTGATGCCTGGCCCAGGGTTTCCGGACGAGTCGCGCCCAGCTTGCCCTGGATTTCCTTGGACAGTCCGGAGATGGTGGCGTAATCGATATCCACAGGCAGCTTGGTGTCCTCGCTGGCCCGCAGGCGAGCAATTTCATCCTGCTGGCGATCGATGTAGCCGGCGTACTTGGTCTTGATCTCGACCTGCTCGGCGACCTGTGGATCCTCCGCCCCCTGCCCGGTCACTTCGACCAGCCCAGCGTAGTCGATCTCTGGACGACTCAGCAGGTTCAACAGGTTGTACTCGTGGTTCAGCGGTGTGCCGAATTTTTGTGCAATCGCATCGCCCTGCTCAGTACCGGGGCGAACCCAAGTGGACTTCAAGCGCTGTTCTTCCAGGGCTATGCCCTCGCGTTTCTTGCAGAACGCCGCCCAGCGCGCGTCATCCACCAGACCCAGCTCTCGACCTTTCTCGGTCAGGCGCAGGTCGGCATTGTCTTCGCGCAGGATCAGGCGGTACTCCGCCCGCGAAGTGAACATGCGGTACGGTTCCTGGGTACCCAGGGTAATCAGGTCATCGACCAACACCCCGATGTAGGCTTCGTCGCGACGGGGGCACCAGCTGTCCTTGCCCTGGGCACGCAATGCCGCGTTGGCCCCGGCCAGCAGGCCTTGCGCGCCAGCTTCTTCGTAACCGGTAGTGCCATTGATCTGGCCAGCGAAGAACAGGCCACCGATGACTTTGGTCTCCAGGCTGTACTTCAAGTCCCGCGGATCGAAATAGTCGTATTCGATGGCGTAGCCCGGCCGCACGATATGGGCGTTTTCCATGCCCCGGATCGATTGCACGATCTGCAACTGCACATCGAACGGCAGAGATGTGGATATCCCGTTCGGATACAACTCGTGGGTGGTCAGGCCTTCGGGCTCGATGAAGACCTGGTGGCTTTCCTTGTCGGCAAAGCGATGGATCTTGTCTTCGATCGATGGGCAGTAGCGCGGGCCAATGCCTTCGATGACCCCGGAGTACATCGGCGAACGATCGAGGTTCGACGCGATGATCTCGTGGGTGCGCGCATTGGTGTGGGTAATCCAGCAGCTGATCTGCCGCGGATGCTGTTCCTTGGAACCCAGGAACGACATCACCGGGATAGGCGTATCGCCCGGCTGTTCGGTCATCACCGAGAAATCCACGGAACGGGCATCGATACGCGGTGGGGTACCGGTTTTCAGGCGCCCGACCCGTAGTGGCAGTTCCCGCAAGCGTTGTGCCAGGGCAATCGAAGGTGGGTCACCGGCACGACCGCCGGAATAGTTCTGCAATCCGATGTGGATAAGTCCGCCGAGGAAGGTACCGGTGGTCAATACCACCGAATCGGCGAAGAAACGCAGGCCCATCTGGGTCACTACACCACGGACCTGATCCTGCTCGACGATCAGGTCGTCCGCCGCCTGTTGAAATATCCACAGGTTCGGCTGGTTCTCGAGAATCTCGCGTACCGCAGCCTTGTACAAGATGCGGTCGGCCTGGGCCCGGGTGGCACGTACTGCTGGGCCTTTGCGGCTGTTCAATACACGGAACTGGATGCCGCCTTTATCTGTAGCCATGGCCATCGCGCCGCCCAGGGCGTCGATTTCCTTGACCAGATGGCTCTTGCCGATCCCGCCGATCGCGGGATTGCAGCTCATGGCTCCGAGGGTTTCCACGTTATGCGTCAGCAACAGGGTCTTTGCCCCCATGCGTGCTGATGCAAGTGCTGCCTCGGTACCGGCATGACCGCCGCCGATGACGATCACTTCAAAACGGGAAGGGAAATCCACCACGCACCTCGTGCCTGCTTCAAGTAGGAGTAATTAGGAATGGTTGTTGGGTTGGTTTTTCGACCAAGGGGGCAAGTATAGGGACTTCGCCCTTTCTAAAGAACCCTTTGCACAAAATTTAACCAGCTTGTGGATGACTGGCGAACAATAGAAATTAAAAAGAAAGAAATTTATTAAAACCTTGTTTTTATGTTTATTCTTAGGCCTCGCCTATCTGTGGATAGATTTCTATAAGCCTTTATTTTAAAGGTGTACAGAGATTTTAAACTCTGTGGTTAGGTGCTACGGAGGCCATTGGATAACCGGTTTAAGCCTGTGGATTAATGTGCCGATTATCCACAGAGGCAATTCTCCTCAGCTTTGAGGCCGGGTTATCAACTGTGCTGAAGGATAGTTATTCACAGGGCTTAATCCACAGAAAACACCTGCTTCCAGGGAAATCCAGGTACAGGTCGGCCTTGCTGTGTCCTCAATGGCTACAGCACATCGATCAGGGAGGAGGATAGACAGACAGGCTGTACAAGCCTGTCTGTGGATAACACGACGTGATGATTGGAGCGGGTTACTCGGGGCGTTTACCAGGCGACCTTGAACCCCAGCATGACAATGGCCAGGACCAGCCAGTACTTCTGGCGCTGGCCATGTCATTGCCTGGCAGCGATTGGCTCGTCGAGAGGGTGTCGTTCAAGCTTTCGGCTTCAACCTCTAGAGTGTCCTGGGTCGAAACGGCGGGCGATTCGAAGGTGGCGACACGCAGGTCCTGGGGTTGAGCTTCGGAACAGGCTTCATTCGGCCGGGCATAACGGTGGTGACCGGCGACAAACTCCAGCGTGGATGCTCGCGCTACTCGGGCCACGGGCATCCACATGCTGCATGTTTTGCTCCGGGTTTGTGGCGTTGCGTGCCGGGTACGAGTCGAGGGCGGCCTTCAACCGGGCCTTGTGCGAAGACCTGGATGACGAAGGGCCCGCGCTCAGCCATGGCTCAGGTCCGCTCTGCCAACAACGGCAGCATCGCCTCGGCCACGCCCTTGGCAGAGGCCGGGTTCTGGCCCGTTACCAGGCGCTCGCTGACCACCACCTGGGCCAGGAAGTTCGGTGCTGAAATATGCCGGGCACCGCGCTCCTCCAAGGCATCGGCCAGCAGGAACGGCACGGTGTCGTACAGGCCGACCGCACGTTCTTCGTCGTTGGTGAAGGCCGACACGTCCTTGCCCTCGACCAGATAGCGGCCGTTGAACAGTTTGAGATTCACCAGCCCCGCCGGCCCATGGCACACAGCTGCGACCACTCCGCCACGCTCGTAAATGCGTGCCGCGATGGCGGCTATTTCGCTGCTGTCAGGGAAATCCCACATCGTAGCGTGACCGCCAGCGTAAAAGACCGCAGCGTAGGCATCAGGATCGACTTGCGCTGGTGCCAAGGTGCTCTCAGTGGCACCTCGCAGCGCCGCATTGTTCCAGAATGCGGCATTGACCGGATCGTCCAGATTTAGCCCATCGACGTGCGTCTTGCCTCCCCGGGGGCTGGTGAAATCAATGTCGTAGCCAGCAGCGCTCAAGACCTCGTACGGGTGCGTCACTTCGGAAAGATAGAACCCGCTGGGCGCAGCATCGGCAACATTTGCCGGCCCTTTGCGGTCATGGTTGGTCAGGACAAAAAGAATGCGTTGGGTCATCGGTTATTCCTCATGGGATGTGCATCAGGGCGCGCTTCGGAATGAGGTGTGCCCCGACAGCAAGGGGATAGGCGTGTCATTCTGGTGGCCTTGCTATATTCTTTAAATGACCAGAATAGACAAAGACTTTCCCTGAAATTACCCAAATGGCACTTCGAAATCTGGATGACTTGGCGGTGTTCGTGCGTGTGGTGGAGCACCACAGCTTTTCCGCCGCCGCACGCAGCCTGCACCTGGCGCCCAAGACGGTGAGCAAGCAGATCGCCCGGCTGGAACAGGCGCTGGGCACCACGCTGTTTGAGCGGAACACCCGCAACCTGCGTATCACCAGCGAAGGCCGGGCCATCGCTCAGCGGGCGCGGGTTGCCCTTGGGATATTGGAAGAGGTGCAGGAACTGGCGACTGGTGGCAGCCAGGAGCTGAGCGGCACCATCCGCTTGACGGCCCCCACGCCCTTCGGTCGAAAGTTCGTGGCCTCGGCGATCCACGATTTTTGTCGCCAGCATCCCCGCGTCGGCTTCGACCTGCGTCTGTCCGACCAGGTACAGGACCTGTATAGCGGCGATCTGGACTTGGCGATTCGCATGGGCGAACTAACCGATTCGCGGCTGGTGGCGCGACGCATGACTGACAATCGGCGCATCCTGGCAGCATCGCCTGCCTATCTAAAAGTGCACGGACAACCCATGCAGCCAGAAGAGTTGGCGCTGCATAACTGCCTGGTGTTCGCCTATCCGGGGCTGCTGCAGAACACCTGGCCGCTGCACAACGGCCGCAGGGACAAGCCCGTTGCAGTCAAGGGAACCTTATCCAGCGATAGCGGCGACGTGCTGCATGCATGGTGTCTGGCCGGGTTGGGCATCTCACTGCGTGAAACCTGGGATATTTACGAAGAACTGCGCGACGGACGCCTAGTGCGTGTCTTGCCACAATGGGAAGCCACCCCCTCGCAGATCAGTCTCGTGCGGGCTCGGCGCGAACCCGTGCCGCGTCGGCTGACGGTATTCGGCGACTTCTTACTGGAACGCTGGCGTGACGCGCCGTGGGATGCGGTCTGACATCTCCAATGCCCTTGTCAATCAACGGCACTGCCAGATGCCAATCATTCATTCCCGTAAAACAATCCAATTTGCGGTAGGCACTAACGAGTCGATGGTGTCGGACCAGGCCTGCAGCGTTGGCAAGGCCGTCACGGGGTTGGCCTGAATCAGACCGCAGGTCAGCGCGTAGTCAAATATGCGCTTGAGCAAGCCGCGCACCTGACCGGCCTCAGCATCGAAACCTTGTTCCTTCTTCCTCCCGTATGTCCAAGTAGAGGATGGCTCGGGCCAAAACCGCTACTTGGACATAAAAACAGACGGCGTTCAGGGTGTTTCAGCGCAAGAAGCCTAGTATTCATGCGGGTTTCAAGGGTTTTAGTAGACCTTGATGGAGCCCGGTGGACGTCAGGTTATTTGCCGATACAGAAGCTGGAGAAGATCCGCCCCAGCAGATCATCGGAACTGAAAGCCCCGGTAATTTCCCCCAGGGACTGCTGGGCCTGGCGCAGATCCTCGGCCAGCAGTTCGCCGGCACCGGCCAGGGTCAGCTGGGCATGGCCATGCTCCAGCGCGGCACTGGCGTAGCGCAGGGCCTCGAGGTGTCGGCGGCGGGCACTGAAGCTGCTTTCCGACGTCTGTTCATAACCCATGCAAGCTTTCAGGTGTTCGCGCAACAACTCCAGGCCCGAGCCTGCGGCCTTTGCACTGAGGCTGATGGTGACATGACCGTCCTCGCAGGTTTCCAGGGCGATGGGTTCGCCGCTCAGGTCGGCCTTGTTGCGAATCAGGGTGACCTTGGCCGGATCCGGCCGCTGTTGCAGGAATTCGGGCCACAAGGCGAAAGGATCCGCGGCCTCGGCGGCAGTGGCATCCACAACCAGCAACACCCGATCCGCTTCACTGATGGCTTTGAGGGCTCGTTCGACACCGATCTTTTCCACCTGGTCCTCGGTATCCCGCAGTCCGGCAGTATCCACCACATGCAGTGGCATGCCATCGATGTGGATATGTTCGCGCAGGATGTCCCGGGTAGTGCCGGCGATATCGGTGACGATGGCTGCCTCGCGCCCGGCCAGGGCATTGAGCAGGCTGGATTTGCCGGCATTCGGACGACCGGCGATCACCACGGTCATGCCATCGCGCAGCAAGGCGCCCTGCCCAGCTTCACGCAGCACTGTGGATAACTCATCGCGCACCGCATCGAGCATGCTGAGGACATGACCATCGGCGAGGAAGTCGATTTCCTCCTCGGGAAAATCGATGGCGGCTTCGACATAGATGCGCAGGGCGATGAGTTGCTCGGTCAAGTTATGCACACGCTGGGAGAACGCCCCCTGCAACGAACGCAAGGCGTTGCGTGCAGCCTGTGCAGAACTGGCCTCGATCAGATCGGCGATCGCCTCGGCTTGGGCCAGGTCGAGCTTGTCGTTGAGAAAGGCGCGTTCGCTGAACTCCCCAGGCCTGGCCAGCCGGCAGCCCAGTTCCAGGCAACGTTGCAGGAGCATGTCGAGGACGATGGGGCCGCCATGGCCCTGCAGCTCCAGTACATCTTCACCAGTGAAGGAGTTCGGACCCGGGAAATACAGGGCGATACCCTCGTCCAGGACTTCACCTTGCTCGCCGAGAAAGGCTCCGTAATGGGCAAACCGCGGCTTGAGTTCACGGCCACTGACGGCCACGGCAGCCGTTGCCGCCAACGGCCCGGAGATCCGCACGATGCCCACGCCACCGCGTCCCTGGGCGGTGGCGATGGCGGCGATGGTTTCACGAGGGACATTCATAACCAGACATCCAGACAAAAGTGACAGATAGCAAAACGCCCCACTAGGGGGCGTCTTGTGTGGTTATCCACAGAGTAGGTCAGGCCGCTGCTTTCTTGGTAGCAGCTTCGATCCTACGGGTGATGTACCACTGTTGGGCGATCGACAGGCAGTTGTTCACTACCCAGTACAGCACCAGGCCAGCTGGGAACCACAGGAAGAAGAAGGTGAAGATGATCGGCATCATTTTCATCACCTTGGCCTGCATCGGGTCCGGAGGAGTCGGGTTCAGCTGCTGCTGGATGAACATGGTGGCGCCCATGATGATCGGCAGGATGAAGAACGGATCCTTGATCGACAGGTCGGTAATCCACAGCATGAACGGCGCCTGGCGCATTTCCACGCTTTCCAGGAGTACCCAGTACAGGGACAGGAAGACCGGCATCTGGACCAGGATCGGCAAGCAGCCGCCCAGCGGATTGATCTTCTCTTTCTTGTACAGCTCCATCATCGCCTGGGACATCTTCTGGCGATCGTCACCGAACTTCTCTTTCAGCGCGGCCAACTTCGGCGCTACTGCACGCATGCGCGCCATGGACTTGTAGCTGGCAGCCGACAGCGGGAAGAAGATGCCCTTGATCAGCATGGTCAGGAAGATGATCGACCAGCCCCAGTTACCCACCAGGCTGTGGATATGTTGCAGCAGCCAGAAGATCGGCTGGGCAATGAACCACAGGAAACCGTAGTCCACGGTCAGTTCCAGACCTGGGGACAACTCTTTCAGGACAGCTTGGCTCTTCGGACCGGCATACAGGATGGCGCTGGTTTCGAGCTTGGCACCAGGAGCTACGGTGATCGAAGGACCGGTGTAGCCAATGATGTAGTTGCCTTTGCTGTCCTTGCGCGCCAGTACCTGGTTGTTCTCGCCCTTTGGCGGAATCCAGGCGGTCACGAAGTAGTGCTGCAGCCAGGCTACCCAGCCACCTTGCACGCTTTCAGTGATTGGGGCCTTGGTCTTGTCCTCGTTCACCTTGTCCATGTCTTTCATGGACACCTTTTTATACGGCTCGGAACTTGTCCACAGGGCAGCGCCCAGGTAAGTCGCAGTGCCGGTGGCGGTGCTGGAGGATGGATCGGAACTGGCGTCGCGCTTGAGCTGGGCGAACATCGCACCAGTCCAGGGTTGTGCGCTTTCGTTGTCGATCAGGTAGGAAACGGTGATGTCGTACAGGCCGCGCTTGAGGGTGAAACGCTTGATGTAGTTGACGCCGTCCTTGCTGAACTTCAGGTCGACCACGAGTTGGTCCTGACCGTCAGCCAGTTGATAACTTTTCTTCTCCGAGGAGTAGATCGGCCGGCCAGCCGGGTTGGCGTCCGGGCCGTTGTTGCCGATCAGGCCGCTTTGGGCCAGATAGGTCCGCTCGTTGCCGTTGTCGAACAACTGGAAAGGAATTTCCGGATGGTCCTGGCGACGTGGGTACAGAGGCAGGCGCAGTTGGGCGATATCCCCACCTTGTGGATCGACGGCGAGGTCGAGCACATCCGTTTTGATCTGGATGAGATCTTTGCTGGCGGCCACTGGCACTTCGGCGGGGGCAGCGGTATCGCTGGTCGCACGCGGAATGTCGTCATTGGCGGCTGGAGTGCCGGTTGGCGTGTCCGGCAAGCCCGGGGTGGTCGTGCTGGAAGCAACATTCTGAGTCGGCAGGGCAGCCTGGCCATAATCCTGGTTCCATTTCAGAACCATGACATAGGACACGATTGCCAGGGCGACGATCAGGATCGTGCGTTTGATATCCATGATTACTCGGCCATCGAAGAAGAACGGGAGGTGGGGATAGGTGGAACCGGGTCATAGCCACCGGGATTCCATGGATGACAGCGACCTAAACGACGAAAGGTCAGCCAACCACCGCGCAGAAGGCCATGGGTTTCGATGGCTTCCAACGCGTAGCAGGAACAACTGGGGTGAAAACGACAGTGATCGGCCATCAGAGGACTAATGGCGTAGCGGTAAAACTGGATCGGAACGAGTGCCAGTTTACGCATCGGGACTGTCTACCCCTACAGTTTCGGATTTGGCTGCGGATGCCGGCTTGTTGCGGGCCAGGCGTTTCCAGAGTTTACCGAAATGCTGGATCAATTCAGGGTTTTCTACGTCGCCCAAACCTTTGCGCGCGACGATAACGATGTCCCACCCAACCAGTGAATCCTGGTGAAGACGGAACGATTCGCGCATTAGACGTTTGAGACGATTGCGTTCAACGGAGAGCTTCACGCTCTTCTTTCCGATCACGAGCCCCAGGCGGGGATGATCAAGATCGTTGTCGCGTGCAAGGAGCAGGAGATTCTTCCCCGGAACCTTGCCGGTAGGGGAGTCAAAGACTGCCTTGAAGTGTCGAGGAGTAAGCAGACGCTTTTCCCGACTGAAGTCCTGACTCACCTCCAGTGCCGGATTATCAAACTGCCAGACGCGCACGACCTTTGGCGCGACGACGCGACAGGACGGCACGACCGTTCTTGGTAGCCATGCGAGCACGGAAACCGTGGGTACGAGCGCGTTTGATAGTGCTTGGTTGGAAAGTACGTTTCATGTCGTGTTACCTGGTTCGTCCACAACGGGCCGGAATGGCCCCCGTTTTAAGAGATCGGCGATTCTAGAGAAAGCAAGCCTCTAGGTCAATTTCCAACCAAGGTTTCCTTTATCTATGTATGTCCGGATTTCGGGCTTGTGAACCGGGTTCAGCCAGATATAAAAATAGAGAAGGAAAGTATTTAAAGCTTTTCTGTAAAGCTTATAGAAGCTTAGCAAGGCTCCGTCTGTGGATAACTAGCTTCAGCCCTTCTATTTCGGTCTGTACAGAGGATAACAACACGGTTGAGAAACCGTGCTCTACCTGTGCTGCGAGGACGGAAAAGCTGTGTGCGGAAAGATTTGTTATCCACAGGTGATTTATCCACTGGGTTTGGCCCCGAGTTGTGCATAGATCTCAAGCGGGGTTATCCACAGAGCTTATGCACATACCGCTGGTCGTGTTTATTCGACTTAACGCATTGATTCTTAGTGCGCGAGAGGCACGCTACATGTGGATAAGTGGACGGCCGACCGTTACAATGGCCGCTTGTTTTTGCCTCACCGGCTTTCAACTCAGGGGATATCCGTGTCAGTGGAACTTTGGCAGCAGTGCGTGGAGCTTCTGCGTGATGAGCTGCCTGCCCAACAATTCAACACTTGGATCCGTCCGCTACAGGTCGAAGCCGAAGGCGACGAGTTGCGTGTCTACGCACCGAATCGTTTCGTTCTCGATTGGGTCAATGAAAAGTACCTGGGCCGTGTGCTCGAGTTGCTGGATGAACACGGCAACGGTATGGCGCCGGTTCTTTCCTTATTAATAGGCAGCAAGCGCAGCTCGGCGCCGCGCGCCGCGCCCAATGCGCCGTTGGCCGCAGCTGCCTCCCAGGCGTTGCAGGCAGCCGCTGCGGCCAAGGCAGCGGCGGAGCCTGTAGCGCCAGCTTCGGCGCCGGTTCCTGTCCCGGCCAAGCAGGCCGTCGAGCAGAAGGCCGAGCAAACCAGCGAAGAACCCTCTCGAGACAGCTTCGACCCCATGGCGGGGGCCAGTTCGCAACAGGCTCCGGTACGCACCGAACAGCGCACCGTCCAGGTGGAAGGTGCGCTCAAGCACACCAGCTACCTGAACCGCACCTTCACCTTCGAGAACTTCGTCGAGGGCAAGTCCAACCAACTGGCCCGTGCCGCGGCCTGGCAGGTAGCGGACAACCCCAAGCATGGCTACAACCCGCTCTTCCTTTACGGGGGCGTCGGCCTGGGTAAGACCCACTTGATGCATGCCGTGGGTAACCACCTGCTGAAGAAGAACCCGAATGCCAAGGTCGTGTACCTGCATTCCGAGCGCTTCGTGGCGGATATGGTCAAGGCGTTGCAGCTCAACGCCATCAACGAATTCAAGCGCTTCTACCGTTCGGTGGACGCACTGCTGATCGACGATATCCAGTTCTTCGCGCGTAAAGAGCGTTCCCAGGAAGAGTTCTTCCACACTTTCAACGCCCTCCTCGAAGGCGGCCAACAGGTGATTCTCACCAGCGACCGTTATCCGAAGGAGATCGAGGGCCTGGAAGAGCGTCTCAAGTCCCGCTTCGGCTGGGGCCTGACGGTGGCAGTAGAACCGCCGGAACTGGAAACCCGGGTGGCGATCCTGATGAAGAAGGCCGACCAGGCCAAGGTCGAGTTGCCTCACGATGCGGCGTTCTTCATCGCCCAGCGGATCCGCTCCAACGTCCGCGAATTGGAAGGCGCGCTCAAGCGGGTGATTGCCCACTCGCACTTCATGGGTCGCGACATCACCATCGAGCTGATTCGCGAATCCCTGAAGGACCTGCTGGCGTTGCAGGACAAGCTGGTGTCTGTGGATAACATCCAGCGCACCGTCGCCGAGTACTACAAGATCAAGATTTCCGACCTGCTGTCCAAGCGGCGTTCGCGCTCTGTCGCCCGCCCACGCCAGGTGGCCATGGCCTTGTCCAAGGAATTGACCAACCACAGCCTGCCGGAAATCGGCGATGTGTTCGGCGGCCGCGACCACACCACGGTCCTGCACGCCTGCCGCAAGATCAATGAACTTAAGGAATCCGACGCGGACATCCGCGAGGACTACAAGAACCTGCTGCGTACCCTGACCACTTGATGATTCCAACGCAGCTTATTAAGGCAAGGGACTAGACCATGCATTTCACCATTCAACGCGAAGCCCTGTTGAAACCCCTGCAACTGGTCGCCGGCGTCGTCGAACGCCGCCAGACCTTGCCGGTGCTTTCCAACGTGCTGCTGGTTGTCGAGGGCCAGCAGTTGTCGCTGACCGGTACCGACCTGGAAGTCGAACTGGTCGGTCGCGTGCAACTTGAAGAACCAGCCGAGCAAGGGGAAATCACTGTTCCCGCGCGCAAGCTGATGGACATCTGCAAGAGCCTGCCCAACGACGCCCTGATCGACATCAAGGTCGACGAGCAGAAGCTGGTGGTGAAGGCCGGCCGTAGCCGCTTCACCCTATCGACCCTGCCGGCCAACGACTTCCCTACCGTGGAAGAAGGCCCAGGCTCCCTGACCTGCCAGCTGGAGCAGAGCAAGCTGCGCCGACTGATCGAACGCACCAGCTTCGCCATGGCCCAGCAGGACGTGCGCTACTACCTCAACGGCATGTTGCTGGAAGTCTCCGCCGGCATCATCCGCGCCGTGGCCACCGATGGCCATCGCCTGGCCATGTGCTCGATGCAAGCCGACATCGGCCAGCAAGATCGTCACCAGGTAATCGTGCCGCGCAAAGGCATCCTCGAACTGGCCCGCCTGCTCACCGAGCCGGATGGCAACGTCAGTATCGTCCTGGGCCAGCACCACATCCGCGCCACCACCGGTGAGTTCACCTTCACCTCCAAGCTGGTGGACGGCAAGTTCCCGGACTACGAGCGTGTACTGCCAAAAGGCGGCGACAAGCTGGTACTGGGCGACCGCCAGGTCCTGCGCGAGGCCTTCAGCCGTACCGCGATCCTGTCCAACGAGAAGTACCGCGGTATCCGCCTGCAGTTGGCCAACGGCCAACTGAAGATCCAGGCCAACAACCCGGAGCAGGAAGAAGCGGAAGAAGAAGTGGGCGTGGAGTACAACGGCGGTTCACTGGAGATCGGCTTCAACGTCAGCTACCTGCTGGATGTGCTGGGCGTGATGACCACAGAGCAGGTTCGCCTGATCCTGTCCGACTCCAATAGCAGTGCGCTGTTGCAAGAGTCCGACAACGACGACTCGGCTTACGTTGTCATGCCGATGCGCCTGTAAACATGCTCAGCAGAAGCTAGATGTCCCTCAGTCGCGTCTCGGTCACCGCGGTGCGCAATCTGCACCCGGTGACCTTCTCCCCCTCCCCCCGCATCAACCTCCTCTACGGCGCCAACGGCAGTGGCAAGACCAGCGTGCTGGAAGCCATCCACCTGCTGGGGCTCGCCCGCTCGTTTCGCAGTGCGCGCCTGTTGCCGGTCATCCAGTACGAGCAGCTGGCGTGTACGGTGTTCGGCCAGGTCGAGCTGTCGGAGGGCGGCCATAGCAACCTGGGGATATCCCGTGACCGCCAGGGGGAGTTCCAGATCCGTATCGACGGCCAGAATGCCCGCAGCGCGGCGCAGCTGGCGGAAATCCTGCCGCTGCAGTTGATCAACCCCGACAGCTTCCGCTTGCTGGAAGGGGCGCCGAAGATCCGCCGACAGTTCCTGGATTGGGGAGTGTTCCATGTGGAACCTCGCTTCATGTCCACCTGGCAGCGCTTGCAGAAGGCCCTGCGGCAGCGGAACTCATGGCTGCGGCATGGTACACTTGACGCCGCTTCGCAAGCGGCCTGGGACCGGGAACTGTGCCAGGCCAGCGCTGAAATCGATGAATACCGCCGCGCCTATATCAAAGCCTTGAAACCAGTCTTTGAGCGGACCTTGAGCGAACTGCTGGAGCTCGAGGGCCTGACGCTTAGCTATTACCGTGGCTGGGACAAGGACCGCGAGCTGAGTGAAGTCCTCGCGACAGCCCTGCACCGTGATCAGCAAATGGGCCATACCCAGGCTGGCCCGCAACGCGCTGATTTGCGCTTGCGCCTAGGCGGACATAACGCCGCGGACATCTTGTCCCGGGGCCAGCAGAAGCTGGTGGTCTGCGCCTTGCGTATCGCCCAGGGGCACCTGGTCAGCCAGGCCCGCCGCGGTCAGTGTATTTATCTGGTGGACGACTTGCCGTCCGAGTTGGACGAGCAGCACCGCCGCGCACTTTGCCGCTTGTTGGAAGACTTACGCTGCCAGGTGTTCATCACCTGTGTAGACCACGAATTATTGAGGGAAGGCTGGCAGACGGAAACGCCAGTTGCTTTGTTCCACGTGGAACAAGGCCGTATCACCCAGACCCACGACCATCGGGAGTGAAGGCATGAGCGAAGAAAATACGTACGACTCGAACAGCATCAAGGTGCTGAAAGGTTTGGATGCCGTACGCAAACGTCCCGGTATGTACATTGGCGACACCGATGACGGTAGCGGTCTGCACCACATGGTGTTCGAGGTGGTCGACAACTCGATCGACGAAGCTTTGGCCGGCCATTGCGACGACATCAGCGTCATCATCCACCCGGACGAATCCATCACCGTACGCGACAACGGTCGCGGTATCCCGGTGGATGTGCACAAGGAAGAAGGCGTTTCCGCAGCCGAGGTCATCATGACCGTACTGCACGCCGGCGGTAAGTTCGACGACAACTCCTACAAGGTTTCCGGCGGCCTGCACGGCGTGGGGGTGTCGGTGGTGAACGCCTTGTCCGAGGAACTGGTGCTTACCGTTCGTCGTAGCGGCAAGATCTGGGAACAGACCTATGTCCATGGCGTACCCCAGGAGCGGATGAAGATCGTTGGCGACAGCGAGACCACCGGTACCCAGATCCACTTCAAGCCTTCGGCCGAGACCTTCAAGAACATCCACTTCAGCTGGGATGTCCTGGCCAAGCGGATCCGCGAACTGTCTTTCCTCAACTCCGGCGTCGGCATCGTCCTCAAGGACGAGCGCACCGGCAAGGAAGAGCTGTTCAAGTACGAGGGTGGCCTGCGTGCCTTCGTCGAATACCTGAACACCAACAAGACTGCGGTGAACCAGGTGTTCCACTTCAACGTCCAACGTGACGATGGCATTGGCGTGGAAGTCGCCCTGCAGTGGAACGACAGCTTCAACGAAAGCCTGCTGTGCTTCACCAACAACATTCCCCAGCGTGACGGCGGTACCCACCTGGTGGGCTTCCGTTCGGCCCTGACCCGTAACCTGAACAACTACATCGAGCAGGAAGGCCTGGCCAAGAAGCACAAGGTCGCCACCACCGGTGACGACGCCCGTGAAGGCCTGACCGCGATCATCTCGGTGAAGGTGCCGGATCCGAAGTTCAGCTCCCAGACCAAGGACAAGCTGGTGTCTTCCGAAGTGAAGACCGCGGTCGAGCAGGAGATGGGCAAGTACTTCTCCGATTTCCTGCTGGAAAACCCCAACGAAGCCAAGCTGGTGGTCGGCAAGATGATCGACGCCGCCCGGGCTCGTGAAGCTGCGCGCAAGGCTCGTGAAATGACCCGCCGCAAAGGCGCCCTGGATATCGCCGGCCTGCCAGGCAAGCTGGCTGACTGCCAGGAGAAGGATCCAGCGCTGTCCGAACTCTACCTGGTGGAGGGTGACTCCGCGGGCGGTTCTGCCAAGCAGGGCCGTAACCGCAAGACCCAGGCGATCCTGCCGCTCAAGGGCAAGATCCTCAACGTCGAGAAGGCCCGCTTCGACAAGATGATCTCTTCCCAGGAGGTCGGCACCCTGATCACCGCCCTGGGCTGTGGCATCGGCCGCGAAGAGTACAACATCGACAAGCTGCGCTATCACAACATCATCATCATGACCGATGCTGACGTCGACGGTTCGCACATCCGTACCCTGCTGCTGACCTTCTTCTTCCGCCAGCTGCCGGAGCTGATCGAGCGCGGCTACATCTATATCGCCCAGCCTCCGCTGTACAAGGTCAAGAAAGGCAAGCAAGAGCAATACATCAAAGACGACGACGCCATGGAAGACTACATGACCCAGTCGGCTCTGGAAGATGCCAGCCTGCACTTGAACGAAGACGCCCCAGGCATCTCCGGCGAAGCCCTGGAGCGCCTGGTCAATGACTTCCGCATGGTGATGAAGACCCTCAAGCGCCTGTCGCGCCTGTACCCACAGGAGCTGACCGAGCACTTCATCTACCTGCCACCGGTGAGCCTGGAGCAACTGTCCGACCACGCCGCCATGCAGGAATGGCTGGCCAAGTACGACGCCCGCCTGCGCAGTTCCGAGAAGTCGGGCCTGGTCTACAAGGCCAGCCTGCGCGAAGACCGCGAGCGTAATGTCTGGCTGCCAGAGGTCGAGCTGATTTCCCACGGCCTGTCGAGCTACGTCACCTTCAACCGCGACTTCTTCGGCAGCAACGACTACAAGACCGTCGTATCCCTTGGCGCTCAGCTGAGCACCCTGCTGGATGAAGGCGCCTACGTGCAACGTGGCGAGCGCAAGAAGCCAGTGACCGAGTTCAAGGAAGCCCTGGACTGGCTGATGGCCGAAAGCACCAAGCGCCACACCATCCAGCGATACAAAGGTCTGGGCGAGATGAACCCTGACCAGCTGTGGGAAACCACCATGGACCCGACCATGCGCCGCATGCTCAAGGTCACTGTGGAAGATGCCATCGCCGCCGACCAGATCTTCAACACCCTGATGGGTGATGCGGTCGAACCTCGTCGCGACTTCATCGAAAGCAACGCCCTGGCAGTGTCCAACCTGGACTTCTGATCAGGGGACACAGCTGAAAATAAAAAGGCCGACGCTTGCGTTGGCCTTTTTTATTGGCAAATTGTTCAATCCCTCATCCATTCATCCGGCCCGGGCTGGCATGGCTGGGCGCATGGCAGGTCATGGATAAGCTGCGCGGCAATGCGGACTGGGTGCAGGCGGCAGAGCAGGTAGTCGAGTTCAAGGACCCAGGCCTGGGCAGCAGCGCCGATTATGATCTGCGCCTGACCTTCGAGAGCGACCAGGCGCTCTGGATGGAGCTGCTGTTCCGAACCGCGGCATGCACGAGTGCCTGGATCGGGCACTGCGGGGGCACCGTTTCAGGTGTTTCGAGGACGGTGACAGCGACGACGCGGTTGCACTCGAACAGGTCTTTGCGCTGGGCAGGACCTCCCTGTTTCCCCTTGATGGCTGGGCCAATGAACGAAAGACAGCAGCTGATCTGTGAACGCTACGACCTCGCCCCCCAGGCGCCGGAGCCGATGATTGCACTGGCCACCGGCTCCCTTGCGCACTCGCCCATCTATGGCACAAGGATCGAGTTGCCAGAGAACGGTACGGTCAGTTGGTTTATCCATTGCGGCGAACATTCCACCGCTGTGGATTTCTACCAACCCTTGTGCGCCGAGCACTTGGCCGAGTTGTTGCCGGAGGTGATCGATTATCTGTATCTGCCGAGCGGGACGTGTTTCATCATCGACCGCGCCGGTTACGAAGATGTCTGGCAGGACCCGGAATGATATCGAGCCGCTTATGGCGGCACGCAGTCAGTTGTCCTGCTCGCCAGGGGACGTGACGCTTTCCAGGCGGTAGCCATAACCGTAGATGGTCAACAACTGCCAGCCCCGCTCCGCAGTCAGCCCCAGCTTGTTACGCAGCCGGTAGATGTGGGTATCCAGGGGCCTGGAGGAAAGAATTTCCTCATGGGTCCAGAACCGCTCGTACAAGTATTCTCGGGACAACGGCCGGCCCAGGTTGGCGAACAGGCAACGGGCCAGGCGGTACTCGCGTTCGGTCAGGCTGATGGGCGCGCCGGCGCGGGTCACCGTCAGCTCGGCGTCGTCGAATGAAAGGTCGTTGAAGTTCAGCACTTCCTCGCTGTTGCTGCGCTGCAGGCCATGACGGCGCAGCACCGCGTTGACCCGGGCCTTGAGCTCGTTGGGACGGAAGGGCTTGCTCAGGTAGTCGTCGGCGCCGGTGTTGAGGGCCTGGACGATATCGCTCTCGGCATCACGGCTGGTGAGCATGATGGCGGCCGGTGGCGAGTCCATGTGCTCCCGGGTCCAGCGCAAGAGCGACAGGCCGCTGAGGTCCGGTACTTGCCAGTCGAGGATCATCAGGTCGAAGGTTTCCCGCCGTAGCTGGCGCAGCAGGTCTTCGCCGCGTTCGAAACGGTGCAGGGTCCAGGGTTGTTCGCCTGGCCCGGGGATATCTCGCAGTGTCTGTTCCACCCGCGCCAGTTCTGCGGGTTCGTCATCCAGTATCGCGACACGCATGCGAGGCAGGTCCTTAGGGGGGTGAATGCGGTCCGAGGCATGCCTCGGGCTGGGGGAAGTTTAGGCGCCGGGGGCGAATCTGAACAATTGTGGCGAATTGCTCTCGGGGCGCTGCTCCCTCGGTACGCTGATATCAAATAGCCGGTAGCTGTTGGGAGCATCCTCAGCGCCGAACTCCTGGAAGGACGATACCGGCTCGAACGAGCAAGGAAAAGGGCAATGGGCAACATGTCGGGGATGATGGATATGGGGTGGAAAAAAATCTCCAGAGGCGCGGATCTGGCGAAGTTCGTCACCCTGTCTCTTGCTGCGTTCTTGGGGGGCGAAGCTTTTTCTACCGCTACCGTCGTTCCGTCGACCCCGCACTACGACCTTCCGGTGCAGCGTTATTTCAGTCCCTCGGTGGATCAGGTCGGCTTCAGTGATTCACCGGGCTTCGCCCCCGCGACCATTGCGCCGTCGGTGGTGTACCAGGACCAGCAACGGTGGGTGTTCTAGCCATGGGCCCGAACATTCTGAAGAAATATTGCAAAGCGACACCAGGCTGCGTCCTACCGGTAAATTCGCACTCGCTGAGTGGCACACGGGGGCAATCGGAAGTGCTCCGACACAAGGAGTGTCATCCGCCGGTTTGGCGGCTGCGGACCGAAGCTCGCTTCGATTCACCGTACAGGGGAAAACAGGGAGTGCCTCCTCAGGACGTAATACTCGACACAAGGATGTGTCTCCCTCCTGCGCTGTTTGTCGGCGATCTCACCACTCTCCCTCTCATTTCGAACATCTGTGAAGGCCTCTGATGAAAACACTCGGCGCGGAATTCTTTGGTACGTTCTGGTTGGTGCTGGGCGGTTGCGGCAGTGCCGTACTGGCTGCCGGCGTTCCACAATTGGGCATTGGCTACCTGGGCGTCGCCCTGGCCTTTGGCCTCAGCGTCTTGACCATGGCCTATGCCGTGGGGCCGATTTCCGGCGCGCACTTCAACCCGGCGGTGTCGCTGGGCCTGTGGTTAGGCGGACGTTTCCCGGGTAACCGCCTGTTGCCGTACATCGTCGCCCAGGTGCTCGGTGGCCTGGCAGCCGGTGCGGTATTGTTCCTGATCGCCTCGGGCAAGGCCGGTTTCGACGCTTCGGCCGGTTTTGCCGCCAACGGCTATGGCGAGCACTCGCCAGGCGGTTACTCGATGCTCGCGGCCCTGCTGTGTGAAGTGGTGCTGACGGCGATGTTCCTGCTGGTCATCCTGGGCGCCACCTCCAAGCGTGCCGCTCCCGGTTTCGCCCCGATCGCCATTGGCCTGACCCTGACGTTGATCCACTTGATCAGCATTCCGGTCACCAATACTTCGGTCAACCCAGCCCGCAGTACCGCAGTAGCATTTTTTGCCGGCGAGTGGGCTGTATCCCAACTCTGGCTGTTCTGGATCGCTCCGCTGCTGGGTGCGAGCCTGGGAGCCCTGGCCTATCGTCTGATCGCTACTGGCCGGGACTGACCCGTAGCGCCGGAGGGCCCCAGGCCCGACCGGTGACCCAAGGCTAGGCACGCACAACCGCTCTTGAGCGGTTGTGCCGTTCCAACAGGGATGAAAGGCTATGGACCGGTTTCGGTCGAGAGCTATGGCCAGCACGCCAACAATCTAGTTCTAATGTCACGGACTTCAGCAGAGCGCGACCACGGATCCGATGATTTCATGACGTACTTACCTATTCGCCACCGGGCCATGTTCGTCCCGCTCCTGTTCGGCGTGGTGCTGGCCTTGTCCGACTCGATGGCCAATGCCGCCGTTTCTCCAGCCAAGCGCCTGCCCTATATCGACGATAACCAGCAGTGCCGTGGCCAACCGTTGCCGGCGACGGTCGAGCACCTGACCGGCGAAGCCTGGAAGCTGGACGCCAAGGGCCGCGAGACCGCCCTGGAAGAAGGCATGGATATCGACGAGAAGGAAAGCGTGAAGACTTCGCCCTCGGCGTTCGTCAGCCTGTCCCTGGGCGATGGCTCGCGGGTGGTGTTGCCCTCCAGCTCCCAGGTCACCCTGCGGTTGAACGAGCAGTACGGCATTCCCCAGCTGGTATTGGAGCAGGGCCAGATCGAGTCCTACGTGATCAAGCGCAACAGCGATCACGACCGTTTCCAGATCGTGACCCCGGTGGGAGTGCTGGGTGTACGCGGAACCCACTTCCGCGTGCGCAACGATGACCAGCAATCGCTGGTGGAGGTGCTCAATGGCCAGGTGGCGGTGAACCGGGACGAGGACGCCATTACCCCGCCCTCCCCTCGTTCGCGCAAGCGGGTTGTGGATAAACCGGCCGGTCCGCAGCCGGCAGAAGTGCAGGTGATGGCGCGCCAGGGCATGCGGGTGCGCAAGGAGGGCGAGCTCAAGCCGGTGCAATTGCTGGCCGCGCCCCGGCTGCTGGGGCAGGCTGGGCAAACCGGTGCCCTACCCGCCTGGCAGCTGATCCTCGAGCCATTGCCCGGTGCCCGGCGCTATCGGGCCCAGGTGGCTACCGACAAGGATTTCCTGAACATCAAGCAGGAACAGTTCTCCAGTACCCCGCAAGTCAACTTCACTGGGTTGCAGGCGTTTTTCTATCATGTACGCCTTTCGGCATTCGACGAGCATGGCCTGGAAGGAGAAACCGGGGTCTATGACATTTTCTATTACCCCAGGAACAGCCGTGTCCAGTAACCCGCCAACGGGTTGCCGATGAGCCTGTGGAGCCGTCGTCGCGACGGTCGTGAACTGTCCCTGGCCCAGCAGCTGTTCCATCGCCTGGTGCGCGAGTGGCTGTGGGTCAGCCTGCTCTTGTTGCCGCTGACGGCGGCACTGTCCCTGAGCCATGGGCTGGCGCTGAGCAACCTGTTCTATGACCAGCTGCGCCGCTTTACCCCGCTGTCGGTGGATTCGCGGATCCTCTTGGTCACCATCGACGACTACAGCCTCCAGCAGTTGGGGCGCTGGCCCTGGCCACGGGCGATCCACGGCCAGTTGCTCGATCGGCTGACGACGGCCGGAGCCAAGGGCGTGCTGTTCGACGTGATTCTCAGCGAACCTGGCAGTACCGTGGAAAACGATACTCGCCTGGCCGCGGCCCTGTGCCGTGCCGGCAACGTGTTCCTGCCGGTACTGCGCGAAGGCGTGGCCCGTTATGACCAGGACCTGGGCGAGCTGCTGCCGGTGACGCCGTTGCGCAACTGCGCCCGTGGCCTGGGCCATATCAACGCCGAGGCCGACCCCGACGGTACGGTGCGCAGCGTCTACCTGCGCGAAGGGCCGCAACAGGCGCCCCGGGCGCAACTGACCTGGCTGATGTACCAGCTCACCGAAGCCGACACGCTGGTGCCACGGATGCCGGGCAGCGGCGAGCCGGAGCTGACCCGGGGCTGGTTGCGGGCCAACCCGGTGCGCATCCCTTTCATCGCCAAGGCTGCGGGGTTTCCCAGCGTGCCCTACGTCAGCGTTCTGCGCGGTGAAGTCCCGCCGGAGCTGCTGCGGGATCGGCTGATCCTGGTGGGGTCCACGGCCCCGGGCCTGGGGGATCGCTACGTGACCGCGCAATCCGGCAGCCAGGGCACCACCCCGGGCGTCGAGATCCAGGCCAACCTGCTCAACGGCTTGTTGCAGCACCGTACCGTGGTGGCGCTGGGGCAGTGGTCGGGGGTGGCGCTGTCGGTGATCCTGACTGCCGCCTTGCTCGGCCTGCTGCTCTGGCGACCGCGTCATGCCCTGTGGATAACCCTGGGCTGCATGGGCCTGGCGTTGCTGGGCTCGGTATCGATGTTGCGCCTGGGCTACTGGTGGTCGCCGGTGGCCAGCTTGCTGGGCATGTTGCTGGCGTACCTGATCTGGAACTGGCGGCGCCTGCAGGTCATCTTGAGTTACTTCGGCTGGGAGCTGCAGCGCCTGGACAGCGAACCCAAGGTGTTGCCCGAACGCCGGCGCCCCCAGGAACCGGTGGGCGATGTGCTGCAAGGCCAGATCGTCGCCCTGGAGCAGGCCCTGGGCCGGACCCGGGACACCCGGCGCTTTATCGCCGACGGCCTGGAATGCCTGCCGGTGGCGACCCTGATCAGCGATCCGGAGGGGCGGATCCTGCTGGCCAACCGCAATGCCCGGGAAGTCTTCGCGCATTCACTGGTGGGGCATTCGCTGTTGGAACAACTAGCGGCCCTGGGGTATCCGGGGCTGGCCGAGCCGGCGCAGTATCCCGGCCTGGGGCAATTGCCCAGCGTGGAATTCCGCGATATCCAGCAACGCAGCCTGCGGGTGGAACTGGCGCCGTTGCTGCCGGTGGACAGCGAGACGCCGCTTGGCTGGCTGCTGAGCCTGACCGA
This sequence comes from Pseudomonas sp. KCJK8993, assembly GCF_046230915.1. Taxonomy (NCBI): domain Bacteria; kingdom Pseudomonadati; phylum Pseudomonadota; class Gammaproteobacteria; order Pseudomonadales; family Pseudomonadaceae; genus Pseudomonas; species Pseudomonas sp. KCJK8993. The sequence continues at coordinate 800 of NZ_JBJJLO010000036.1, read as the reverse complement.
CCTGAGCGTCGAGCGCGATGCCGAACAGCAGCGCGGGGTGCTGCTGCGGTTCCTGTCCCATGACCTGCGTGCGCCCCACTCGGCGATCCTCGCCTTGCTGGATGTGCAGCAGCGCCAGCCGTCGCTGCCCAAGCAGGTCTACGGCCAGATCGAGCAGCAGGTGCGTCGGGCCCTGACCCTGACCGAGGCTTTCGTGCAGTTGGCCAAGGCCGAGTCGGAGGTCTATCAGTTCGAGCCGAGCATGTTCGCCATGCTGGTGCTGGATGCCTTCGACCAGGCCAATACCCTGGCCCAGCTCAAGCACATCCAACTGCGTCATAGCCTGGACGAGCAGGCCGAGAGCCTGGTGCTGGCGGACCAGTCGCTGTTGACCCGGGCGTTGTTCAACTTGCTGGAGAACGCCATCAAGTACAGCCCGGAAGGCTCCACCGTGAGCGTCGCGGTCAGTTGCGCCGAAGGCTGGCTGCGTTGTGAAGTCCGCGATGAAGGCCAGGGCATCGCTGCCGCGGACTTGCCCCAGTTGTTCGGCCAGTACCAGCGCTTTGCCTCGGCCCGGGGCATCGATGGGCTGGGCCTGGGGTTGTCGATGGTCAAGGCGGTGATGGACCGCCATCAGGGGCGCATCAACTGCCAAAGCGTGGTGGGCCAAGGCTCTTGCTTCATCCTCGAGCTGCCTCTGCTGGAGGAATAGCACCGGAGGAAATAACGAGGCGAAAAAACCGGCACAAAGGCCGGTTTTTTTCTTTAGGCGTAAAACTTATGCACCTTTTTCCATATTTTATGAGCTTCTGAAATATGTA
>NZ_JBJJLO010000035.1:0-52441 GCF_046230915.1 Pseudomonas sp. KCJK8993 | reverse complement strand
CTTGTCCGAAGGCACCCCGGACAGCGACCTCGCCACTCCCCCGCTCGATGCCGAGGGCCTGCTGCAGCTGATCGCCCGGGAATACGAAAGCCTGCCGCGCCAGCTCAAGCGTATCGCCAGCTACATGAGCCAGCAGCGCGACCGGATCATGGTCGATCGCATCAGCGACATCGCCCGCGAATGCGAAGTGCACCCCTCGGCCATCGTGCGTTTCTCCCAGCGCCTGGGCTTTCGCGGCTTCAGTGACATGCAGGCGTTGTTCCGCGAGGCCTATACCCACAAGGCCACGCCGGTGCAGAACTACCAGCAGCGCATCCGCAGCCTGATCGCCAACAAATCACAGAAGGCCAGTAGCGCCGACCTGGCCCGCGACTGCATCGGCGCCACCCTCTCGGGGATCGAGCGCCTGGAACGGGAGCTGGACGAGGCGGCCCTGGAGCGGGCCGTGGACCTGGTGGTCAATGCCGAGAACATCTACGTGGTAGGGGTGCGCCGCTCCTTCGCGGTGGCCGACTACCTGGTCTACAACCTGCAGCACACCAACAAGCGCATCCACCTGGTCTCGGGGCTCGGTGGCAGCTATCGCGAGCAGATGCGCAGCATCCGCCCCGACGACCTGGTGATCGCCATCAGCTTCACGCCCTACGCCAAGGAAACCCAGCACTGCCTGCGGATTGCCCAGCACCACCAGGCCAAGACCCTGATCATCACCGACAGCACCCTCTCGCCCCTGGCCAGGCGCGCCAACAGCGTGCTGCTGGTCAACGAGGGCAGCTCGTTCGCCTTCCGTTCGCTGAGCGCCACCTTGTGCCTGTGCCAGGCGTTGTTCATCGCCGTGGCCTACCGCCTGGAACTGAAGATGGATGAAATCCACGAGCAGAGCGGCTTCGAGGACTAGCCGCGCGGCGGGCGCCCTATTCGTAGATCCGTTCATGGGCATCGCCTTGTCGCCGATGCTGGCGCCACGGCTGGCCCGGCACGGCCTGCAGCCCCAGCCAGCCCGGAACTAGCGGCCGCGACGCGCCCGTGCGCAGCCTGGCGGCACGAAGCGCATCCACCTCGCACCATCCTGTAGCCGCGGTCGAGGCTGCGCCAAGGCCCGCTGGTCCTTCCAGCCCTGGGTATGCCACCGCGTGGCTACAAGGCATTTCCCGGCGCAGGCAATTGCGCGGTGAAGCGGGCGATGCGCCGGCAGGCTTCGGCCAGCTGCTGGCAATCCAGCACCAGGGCGATACGCACGTGCCCGACGACGCTGGGACCGAAGGCATCCCCGGCCAGCACCGAGACGCCATGGCCCTCCAGCAGGCCATCGGCGAAGGCCTGGGCACCCAGCCCGGTGCGGCGGATATCGACCAGGACGAACATGCCGCCATCGGGGCGCACCGGTTGCAAGCCGGGGCACTCTTGCAGCATCGAACACACCAGGTCGCGGCGCCGGCGGTACTCCTGGCGCATCAGCAGCAACTCCGGCAAATCGCTGGACAGCGCCACCACCGCGGCGTTCTGGATGAACTCGGGCAAGCCGTAGAGCATGCACAGGGCCAGGTTGCCCAGGTGCCCGGCCAACACCGGCGGCGCGATCACCCAACCGATCCGCCAGCCGCTCATGGCATGGGACTTGGACAAGCTGTTGATGGTGGCGGTGCGCTCGCCCATGCGGGGCAGGCTGCCCGGGCTCAGGTGCTGCCCCTCGTAGAGCAAGTCGCTGTAGACCTCATCGCAGATCAGCCACAGGTCGTGCTCCAGGCACAAGCGCGCCAGGGCCTGCCAGTCATCCAGGGACAGGCTGGCGCCAGAGGGATTGTTCGGGCTGTTGAGCAGCATGGCCCGGGTGCGCGGGCCGATCCGCGCGGCGACGTCCAGCGGGTCGACGCAAAAGCCGCGCTCGGCCCGCACCGGCACCGGCACCACGGTCGCGCCGCAGGCGCCGATCACCCCTTCGTAGGTGACGTACATGGGTTCGGCCACCAGCACCTCGTCACCTGGGCCCACCAGGCACTGGGCCACCGAGAACACCGCGCATTGCGCCCCCGGCAGTACCACCACATGCTCGGCATCCACCACCTGGCCACTGCGTTGGCGATGGCAACGGGCGATGCAACTGCGCAAGGCCAGGTTGCCGCGTACGTCCGAATAATGGGTATCGCCGGCCAGCAAGCTGTCGATGGCCGCCTGGACCACCGGGCCCGGAGTATCGAAATCCGGGTCGCCCACCGTCAGCAGCAGCACGTCGCGTCCCTGCTCGCGCAGGGCCAGGGCTCGGTAATGGATGTTCCAGGCCGCGGAACCTGCGCCGACGATCCGCTGGGTCAGGGCTGAGTAGCGCATGGCTTTCTCCTTGAAAGACGCCTCAGCCCAAACCCTAGGTGCTGCAACCCGACTCGTCGAGCGCCGCCCGCGGCGGCCTCAGGTCAGATCACGAAGCGCGCGACCATGGCGTTGAGTTCTACCGCCAGGCGCGACAGCTCATGGCTGGCGGCGCTGGTCTGGTTGGCCCCGGCCGCCGACTGGGTGGCCAGGTCGCGGATATTCACCAGGTTGCGGTCCACTTCGCGGGACACCTGGGCCTGCTCTTCCGAGGCGCTGGCGATCACCAGGTTGCGCTCGTTGATCTGGTTGATGGATTCGGCGATCTGCTCCAGGGCCTCGCCGGCGGCGCGAGCCAGGTCCAGGGTGCTCTGGGTGCGCTGGTTGCTCTGCTGCATCGACTCCACGGCCTGGCCGGTGCCGTTCTGGATGCCAGCCACCATCTTCTCGATCTCCTGGGTCGACTGGGCGGTGCGATGGGCCAGGGCCCGCACTTCGTCGGCCACCACCGCGAAGCCGCGCCCGGCCTCGCCGGCCCGGGCGGCTTCGATCGCAGCGTTCAACGCCAGCAGGTTGGTCTGCTCGGCAATCGCGCGGATCACGTCCAGGACCTTGCCGATGTCCCGGCCCTGGGTGGCCAGGCCCTCGATCATCACCGAGGTGTCCTGCACGTCGTGGGCCATGGTCTGGATCGCCTCGACGGTCTGCACCACCCGGTCGCGGCCGTCACGGGCAGCCTGGGTCGACTGCTGCGAAGCCTCGGAAGTGGACACCGCGTTGCGTGCCACCTCCTCCACTGCCGCGGTCATCTCGTTGACGGCGGTGGCGGCCTGCTCGATCTCGGTGTTCTGCTGCTGGACGCCACGGGAGGTTTCCTCGGTCACCGCGCTCAGTTGCTCCGAAGCCGAGGCCACCTGGGTCGCCGAACCGGCGATCTGCTCGATGGTGCGGCGCAGGCTGGCCTGCATCTCGGCCAGGGCCTGCAACAGGCGCGCCGGTTCGTCCTTGCCGTCGACCTCGATGCTCTGGCGCAGGTTGCCGCCGGCGATCACCTCGGCGGCGTTCAGCGCCTTGTTCAGCGGGAGGACGATGCTACGGGTCAAGAGCAACGCCAGGATGATGGTCAGCGCGGCAGCGATCAGCGCGACGATGACGATCCCGGCGATCGCGCTGCCATAGTGCTCGCCAGCGGCCTTGGAGGCGGCCGTGGCATCGGCGGCGTTGAAGGCGATCAACTGGTTCAGTTGCTCGCCCATCTGGTCGGTGCCGTCCTTGATCCGGGTGTTGATCAACTGGCGCATTTCATCGAGCTTGTCCTGGCGTGACAGTTCGAGCATCTCCTTCTGTGCCTGCAGGTAGTTCTCCAGGGTGGTGGAGAAGGTCTTGTACAGCGCCGCCTCCTGGGGCCCCGCCGGCAGCGCAGCGTAGCTGGCCTGGGCCTGGCGCACCTTGTCCACCAGCGCGCCGATGCGCGTCTGGGCTTCGGCCAGGCCTGCCGGCTCACGGTTGACCAGCACCCGGAACGACAGGATCCGCAGGCGCAGGACGTTCTCCGTCAGGTTGCCGAGGAAGGCGACGCTGGGTAGCTGGTTGCTCTCCATGTCGACCGACGCTTCGCGGATGATCGACATGCGATTGACCGCAAACACCCCCAGCACGATGACCAGCAGGGCGATAAAGGCAAAACCGAGGAAAGCTCGAGGGGCGATATTCAGGTTACGCAGGGTCATAGGGCGACTCTCGAAGGAGAACGGGATGATTGCATCCATGCCATGGGACCACCGGTGCATCGGGGGCTGTACCGGCGAGCAACACTGCGGCACCAAAGTCCGTGGGCCTATTGTGGATATCGGCCGACGTTGCGCTTTCATATGGCTGATCTGCAAAAAAAATCCTGAAAATGACCCGCGATTCAGGACGACAACGAAATAACGCGAAGTGAATCGATAAAGCACCGGCGAGCCGTCCAGGCGCGGGCAAAAAATCGCTGTTCCGGCGTTTTTGTTCCGGTTCGCGGCGGTTCCCTGCCACCCCATGGAAAGTGCAAGCCATTCGCCGAAAAAGCCATTTCTCCCCTGCTTGCCGCTGCCCATCATGGTCCCGGTCAATAAAAACAACGCCGAGACTGGATATGAAACCCGAAGACTTTCGTGCCTCCCCCGATCGCCCGCTGACCGGCTCCGAATACCTGGCCAGCCTGCGCGACGACCGTGAGATCTACATCTATGGCGACCGGGTCAAGGACGTCACCACCCACCCGGCCTTTCGCAATTCGGCCGCGTCCATGGCCCGCCTGTACGATGCCCTGCACGACCCGGCCACCCACGAACAACTGTGCTGGCCCACCGACACCGGCAATGGTGGCTACACCCACAAGTTCTTCCGTTCGGCCAGGAGCCCCGACGAGTTGCGCCAGCAGCGCGACGCCATCGCCGACTGGTCGCGCCTGACCTACGGCTGGATGGGTCGCAGCCCCGACTACAAGGCGGCCTTCGGCAGCGTGCTGGGAGCCAACGCCGAGTTCTACGGGCCCTTCGCCGACAACGCGCGGACCTGGTACAAGCGTATCCAGGAGGCCTGCCTCTACCTCAACCACGCCATCGTCAACCCGCCCATCGACCGCGACAAACCGGTGGACCAGGTCAAGGACGTGTTCATCTCGGTGGACCAGGAAGTCGAAGGCGGGATCATCGTCAGCGGCGCCAAGGTGGTGGCCACCAACTCGGCGCTGACCCACTACAACTTCGTCGGCCAGGGCTCGGCCCAGTTGCTGGGGGACAACACCGATTTCGCCCTGATGTTCATCGCGCCGATGAACACCCGAGGCATGAAGCTGATCTGCCGCCCCTCCTATGAACTCCAGGCCGGCATGAGCGGTTCGCCCTTCGACTACCCGCTGTCCAGCCGCTTCGACGAGAACGACGCGATCCTGATCATGGACAAGGTATTCATCCCCTGGGAGAACGTACTGATCTACCGCGACTTCGAGCGTTGCCGGCAGTGGTTCCCCCAGGGCGGGTTCGGCCGCTTGTTCCCGATGCAGGGCTGCACCCGCCTGGCGGTCAAGCTGGACTTCATCAGCGGCCTGCTGGTCAAGGCCCTGCAATGCACCGGCGCCCTGGAGTTCCGTGGGGTCCAGGCCCAGGTCGGCGAAGTGGTGGCCTGGCGCAACCTGTTCTGGTCCCTGACCGACGCCATGCACGGCAATGCCAGCGAGTGGCAAAACGGCGTCTACCTGCCCAGCGCCCAGGCCCTGCAGGCCTATCGGGTGCTGGCGCCCCAGGCCTATACCGAGATCAAGAAGATCATCGAGCAGGTGGTGGCCAGCGGCCTGATCTACCTGCCCTCCGGTTCCCGAGACCTCAAGGACCCTGTGCTTAACCAGTACCTGGGCACCTATTGCCGTGGTTCGGGAGGCATGGGCCACGAGGAGCGGATCAAGATCCTCAAGCTGTTGTGGGATGCCATCGGCACCGAGTTCGGCGGCCGCCACGAGCTGTACGAGATCAACTACGCCGGCAGCCAGGACGAGATCCGCATGCAGTGCTTGCGCCACGCCCAGGCCAGCGGCTCGATGCAAGCCATGACCGCCCTGGTGGATCGCTGCCTGGCCGATTACGACCTCGACGGCTGGACCGTGCCGCACCTGACCAACCCCGACGACATCAACATGCTCGATCGCATCCGCCAGTAGTCGTGCGCAGCGAGGGCCACGTGCCCTCGCCACCCAGGCCTTCGGAGAACCCTCATGTCCATACTCGACCCCAAGCAACTCGCCTTTCGCAACGCCATGGCGCACATGACCGCGGCGGTCAACGTCATCACCAGCAATGGCCCGGCCGGCCGTTGCGGCATCACCGCCACGGCGGTGTGCTCGATCACCGACAGCCCGCCGACGCTGATGGTCTGCGTCAACCGCAACAGCGCCCTGAACCCGGTGTTCAAGGGCAATGGCCGGCTGTGCGTGAACATCCTCAGCGGCGCCCATGAAGACCTGGCCCGGCACTTCGCCGGCATGACCGGCGTGGCCATGGACCAGCGCTTCGGCCTGCACCCCTGGCGCGACGGCCTGCAGGCCCTGCCGGTGCTGGAGGATGCCCTGGCCAGCCTGCAGGGACGGATCACCGAGGTCCAGGAAATCGGCACCCACTCGCTGATGCTGGTGGAGCTGGACGAGATCAGCGTGCAGGAGCGCGGTGATTCGCTGGTGTACTTCAGCCGCAGCTTCCACCGCCTGCCCCGGCCCTGCCAGGCCGCCTGAACTCGGCCCTCCCGGCCTGGACCTCATGCCGCCTCCTGCATCTGTAGGATGGCGGCCAACGGTCCAGGCGCCGATACTCGACCCAGGCCCTGCCCACGCCTGCCCTGGCGTACCGGCCGTCGATCCTTCAGTGACGAAAACAATAACAACGTCGCCCCGAGGTACCGCGCCATGAGTCGATCCCAGCCCCCTGCGCCCGGCCGCTTGCAGGCCTTCAGCGAACTGGTCCTGGCCTTGCAGCAACTGGCCCAGAACAAGGACATCGAGCAGCTGCACCCGCACGCCCTGGCCCGCATCGCCAGGTTGCTGCCCTTCGACAGCGCCTGGTGGGGCCGCTCGGCCCTGGTGAACGGCGTGCCGGACGAACACAGTTGCTACCTGTACCGCCTGCCCCCCAGCTACCTGCCGGACTGGCAATCGATCCGCCATGTCGATGTCACCGTGAGCCGGGTGCACCAGGTCCCGGGCCGCTCGGTGATCGTCGACATGGCCGATCCGGACAACGGCGCCGGCCTGAACTGGCTGGGGCGCCTGTACAACATCGGCGAACTGCTGTGCGTGGTGCACATCGACCCCCATACCCACCTGAGCAGCCACCTGGCCCTGTACCGCCAACCCGGCGCAGCGCGTTTCACTACCGACGACCGCGAGTTGCTGGACAACCTGATGCTGCACCTGGTGGCGGCGGTCTCGGCCAACCAGATTCGCACCCTGGTGGCCACCCGCGAGCAACTCACCCGGCCACGCAACCTGGCCCTGGCGGTCTGCGACCAGCGCGGCGTGCTGCACTGCGCCGAGAGTGGCTTCGTCGAACTGCTGCTCAACGAATGGCCGCACTGGAGCGGCCCGCAGCTGCCGCAATCCCTGGAGCTGGGCAACTACGAAGGCAAGTGCCTGCACGTGGAGTCCCAGGCGGTGGGCGACCTGTTCCTGCTGGCGGCCCGCAGCCGCACCTTGCTGCCCCAGCTCAGTCCCCGGGAAAACGAGGTCGCACAAAGCTTCGGCGACGGCAAGACCTACAAGGAAGTGGCGCGCGACCTGGGCATGTCGCCCAACACCGTGCGCCATCACATCCGCGCCATCTACAGCAAGCTTGGGGTCAAGGACAAAGCGCGCATCGCCCAGCTGCTGCACGCCCCGCCCGACTGACCCTCGTCGCGCCTTCCCACGCTGATTCGCGCCGTCACCCGTGACGGTCACGGGCAGCCCTTGCCCGGTTTCCAGCCCCTGCCGCCTGCCGGCAAGCCGTGCGCCGCACAACAACGCCAACACGAGACGCATCGCCCATGACCAGGAACCTCATCCGTACCGCGCTCGCCGTGGCCAGCACCCTGGCCAGCCTGTCGCCCCAGGCCGCCGATCTCAACGCCCGGGATTTCTTCGCCGCCCCGGTAGGCACCAGCCTCGGCGTGCTGTACCTGCCCGCCACCCGCGCCGGCAGCTTCCATGGCCCGGCCGACACCACCGGCAAGGCCGACCTGCGGGTCAATGCCATGGCCTACCGCCAGGTGTTCTTCAGCAACCTGTGCGGCACCCTGTGCACACCGCAGTTCATCGTGCCCTTCGTCGACACCGATGCGCGCCTGCCCGGTGCCGCGCGCCGTAGTCGCGAGAGCGGTTTCGGCGATCCCCAGGTGGGCGGCACGCTGTTCTTCATCAACCAGCCGCAAAGTCGCACCTACAGCGGCTTGCTGACCCTGATCACGTTGCCGGTGGGCGAGTACCACAGCCGCGAGCCCGGGGTCTCGCCAGGGGCCAACCGCTGGGGCGCGACCTTCGTCTACAACTACACCCAGGGCCTGGGCGAGAAGTGGGTCCTGGAGGCCAACCTCGAAGCCCAGTTCTACGCCACCAACGATGACTACCTGGGCAGCGACCTCAAGCAGGACCCGCTGTACCGCCTGCAAGCCTTCGCCTCCTACGACTTCACGCCCAGCACCTACGGCGCCCTGCGGCTGATCCAGGCCGATGGCGGCGAACTGCGCATCGACGACCGGCGCATCGACGACACCCACCGGCGCTACACCCAGGTCGGATTCGAGCTGGGCCACTGGCTGGACTCACGCAACCAACTGATGTTCAGCCTGTCGCGCAACGTCGCCACCGACAACGGTTTCGCCGGCACCGACGCCCTGTTGCGCCTGGTCCACGTGTTCTGACCCCCGCCCGAGGAAGCCCGTCCATGCATAGCCATAACCCTGCCCTGAGCGACACCGCGCCATCGGCCCGCCAACCCCTGGGGCTCCTGGCGGCCATCGTGCTGTTCGCCGCCATCACCCCCGCGGTGCTGCTGATGGCCCCGGCCATCGCCGCGCAACTGGCCAGTCAGTGGCAACTGAGCCCGACCCGGATCGGCGACCTGTTCAGCGCCGAGCTGGGGGCCATGAGCCTGGCCACCCTGCCCGCCATCTGGTGGCTCAAGCACCTGGACTGGCGCCGCGCAGCCTTGTGCAGCGCGGTGCTGTTCATCGCCGCCAACCTGCTGTCGATGCTGGTCCATGACTACTGGCTGTTGCTGGTGGCGCGTTTTTGCAGCGCCCTGGCCGGCGGCTCGCTGATGATCATCTGCCTGGCCAGCGCCGCCGCCAGCCCCAACCCCAGTCGCGCCTACGGCTTCTGGGTGATGGGCCAGCTGGTGTTGGGGGCCATTGGCCTGAGCCTGCTGCCGCTGCTGTTCGAGCACTTCGGCCTCGGCGCCTGCTACCTGATCCTGGCGCTGCTGATGGTGCTCTGCCTGCCCCTGGCCCGCTGCTTTCCCGCCGGCGCCGAACCGTCACTGGACGCCGCCACGCCAGCCCCGCCGATCTCCTGGCTCAAGGCCGGCCTGGGCATCCTCGGCATCCTCGCGTTCTACATCAGCCTGAGCGGGGTCTGGACCTTCATCGGCGCCATCGGCAGCCAGGCCGGGCTCTCGGCCCAGGCCAGCGGCGACATCCTGGCCATCGCCACCCTGATGGGCATCGTCGGCGCCCTGTGCGCCACCTTGTTCGGCGACCGCCTGCCCGGCAGCGGCCTGTTGTGGCTGGGCTACGGCCTGATGGCCGGCTCGGTGCTGGTGCTGTACGGCCAACCGCAACTGGCGCGCTTCGCCCTGGCGGCCCTGGTGTTCAAGTTCACCTGGACCTTCATCCTGCCGCTGGTGTTGGCGCGCCTGGCGCAGATGGATCGCAGCGGGCGCCTGATGAACGCCTCCAACCTGGTGATCAGCGTCGGCCTGGCCATCGGCCCGGCCCTGGCCGGACGCCTGATCGAAAGCAGCGGCGGCTTCCACGGCCTGCTGCTGGCCGGCGCCGCCCTCACCCTGCTGTCCCTGGCCCTGGTCCTGGGCTGCCGCCCCACCCGCTCGTCACCATTTTCTTGAACGATGGATGTCACCATGACCTGCAAAACCGCGTTTTTCTTCGATGAACTGTGCCTGTGGCACAGCGCCAGCCCCCACAGCCTGACCCTGCCGGTAGGCGGTTGGGTGCAGCCACCGGCAGCCGCCGGACATGCCGAGTCGCCGGAAACCAAGCGCCGGCTGAAAAGCCTGATGGATGTCAGCGGGCTGACCCGGCAACTGCAACTGCGCAGCGCCGAACCGGCCAGCGACCAGGACTTGCTGCGGGTCCATGGCGCCGCCTACCTGCAACGCTTCAAGGCCCTGAGCGATGCCGGCGGCGGCGAGCTGGGCGACCAGGCACCGGTGGGGCCCGGCAGTTATGAAATCGCCAAGTTGTCCGCCGGGCTGGCCATCGCCGCGGTGGAGGCGGTGCTCAGCGGCGAGGCCGACAACGCCTACGCCCTGTCCCGGCCACCGGGGCACCACTGCCTGGCCGACCAGGCCATGGGGTTCTGTTTCCTGGCCAACATCGCCATCGCCATCGAGGCGGCCAAGGCCCGCCACGGCCTGGGCAAGGTAGCGGTGATCGACTGGGACGTGCACCACGGCAACGGCACCCAGGCGATCTTCGAGGAGCGCGCCGATGTGCTGACCCTGTCCCTGCACCAGGACGGCTGCTTCCCGGCCGGCTACGGCGGCGAGCAGGACCGTGGGCGCGGCCCGGGCCTGGGCTACAACATCAACGTTCCGCTGCTGCCCGGCGGCGGGCACGACGCCTACCTGCAAGCCATGCAGCGCATCGTGGTGCCGGCGCTGGAGCGCTTCGAGCCGCAACTGATCATCGTCGCCTGCGGCTACGACGCCAACGCCGTGGACCCGCTGGCGCGGATGCTGTTGCACAGCGACTCGTTCCGCGAGATGACCCAGTGCCTGCGCGACGCCGCCGCGCGCCTGTGTGGCGGGCGCCTGGTGCTGGTGCATGAGGGCGGCTACTCCGAGGCCTATGTGCCGTTCTGTGGCCTGGCGACCCTGGAGGCACTGTCGGGCATCCGCACCGCGGTCACCGACCCGATGCTGGAGTTCGTACGCCTGCAACAGCCCAAGGAACCGGCCCTGGCCCTGCAACGCCAACTGCTGGAGCGCCAGGCCCAGGCCCTCGAGGCCTTCGCTCGCTGACCCCGCGGGCATTGCACCAACGACGCCACGACAACCAGAGAAACCGACCATGCCTGAAGCCGCCACCCGAGAGTTCTGGAAAGACCTGCAGCCCATCGCCGACTGCTTCAAGCCCGACGCCAGGCCCGAGGTCTACCTGCCCGACGCCGCCAGCGACGACCTGAGCCTGTACGTACCTTTCACCGAGACCGTGTCTTCGCGCCCGCTGTGGATCTCCCCCAGCGAGAACCGCTGGTGCGACATCCTGATGGCCCGCAGCGCCGGGCTGGTCAACCGCCACTATCACCCCCACGAAGTCTTCGCCTACACCCTGTCCGGCAAATGGGGCTACCTGGAGCACGAATGGACCGCCACCGCCGGCGACTTCGTCTACGAGCCCCCAGGCGAAGGCCACACTCTGGTGGCCTACGCACATGAGCAGCCGATGCGGGTGTTCTTCATCGTCAAGGGCCCGTTGATCTGGCTCGACGAACAGGGCGAGCCCGACGGCTACTTCGACGTGCACTCCTACATCGCCCTGTGCCGTGCGCACTACGAAAAGATCGGCCTGGGCGCGGCCCCTATCGACACCCTGTTTCGCTGATCACTGCCTCGACCTGCGTGCGGAGAACCACCATGGCTTGTAAAAACAACCAGGCCAGCGACGAGAACATCTTGCCGGGGGGCTGTTCCTGACCTTCGGCTTCGTATTTTTCGACCGCCTGGCGCTGTCCTTGCTGTACCCCTTCATGGCCGGCGAGTTGCAACTGGGCAACCGCCACCTGGGCTTGTTGTCTTCGGTGCTGGCCCCGACCAGGGTGGTTTCCGCGGCGCTGGTGGGGCCTGGCCGAGGCCTACGGCTGGCGCCATGGGTTCAGCATCTCGCCGGTGCCCGGTTTGCTGATCTGGCGCTACGTCCAGCCGGATGCACCCAGCCGCGCAGCATCTGCAGAGGGTCCGAGCGACCACGGCTTTGTCGTCGGCCTGCAAGTGGCTCTCGATGTCGCCTCGCTGCTAGGTTTGTGAGACGGACTTTCCCTGACTGCCATGAGGCAAGCGCCATGAACAAGACTGCGCCCCACAGCTACGACTACATAGTGATCGGTGCCGGCTCCGCCGGTTGCGTGCTGGCCAACCGACTGTCCGCCGACCCTGGCGTACAGGTGTGCCTGGTGGAAGCCGGTCCCAGCGACCGTACATGGCTGCCGGGAGCCTATGTCCGCACGCCAGCGGGCCTCATCCGCCTGATCGCCAACCCGCGCTGGAACTGGATGCACGCCTTCAGCGCCCAGGCCAGCAGTGGCGACCGACCGATTCCTTGTCCCCGGGGCCGGGTCTGGGGCGGGTCCAGCGCCATCAACGGCATGATCTACATCCGTGGCCACCGCCACGACTACGACCAATGGGCCGCCGCCGGCAACCAGGGCTGGAGCCATGACGAGCTGCTGCCCTATTTCAAGCGCTCGGAACACTTCGAGCCCGGGGACGCGCTCTGGCATGGCCGCGGCGGCGAACTCAACGTCGCCGAGCAGCGCAGCCCGAGTCCGGTCAACCGGGTGTTCTTCGAGGCCGCCGCGCAGTTGGGCTGGAGCTACAACCCGGACTTCAACGGGCCGGAGCAGGAAGGTTTCGGTCCCTTTCACGTTACCCAGATCAACGGTGAACGCTGCAGCTCGGCCCGGGCATTCCTGCACCCGATCCTGCAACGATCGAACCTCACGGTGCTCAGTTCCACCCTGACTCACCGTGTACTGCTGGAGGGCAAGCGCGCCACCGGCGTGGAAGTCAGCCAGGATGGCCAGGCGCGCCAGCTGTTGGCGCGGCGCGAGGTGATTCTCTGCGCCGGGGCGATCAATTCGCCGCAACTGTTGCTGCTCTCGGGGATCGGGCCTGCCGAGGAACTGCAGCGCCACGGTATTGCCCAGCGTCATGCCTTGCCCGGGGTCGGCCACAACCTGCAAGACCACCAGGACATTGTGTTGATGTACCGCTGCCGCCCCGCATTGAGCTATGGCCTGTCGCCCCGGGGCCTGCTGCCCCTGGCCCTTTCGCCCTGGCAATACCTGGCCCGGCGCCGGGGGCCACTGACCTCCAATACCGTGGAATCCGGAGCCTTCCTGCGCCTGGACCCAGACTCGCCAGTGCCTGAGCTGGGCTTGATCGTCGCCCCGGGCCTGAGAAACCAGCCCCAGCGCCTGATCCCGGTGGGCCATGGCATCAGCCTGCACATGGCGGTGATGCATCCACTGAGCCGTGGCCGGGTGCGCCTGGCCTCGGCCGACCCGCAGGCCAAGCCATTGATCGAAGCCAACTTCCTCAGCCATCCGCAGGACCTGCACAAGCTGGTGGAGGGCCTGCGCCTGGTACGCCGGCTGGCGGCGACCCGGGCCTTCGCCCAGCACCTGCAAGGTGAGCTGGTGCCCGGGCCACAGGTGCAGAGCCAGGAACAGATCGAACAGTGGATCCGGCACAACCTGGGCACGGTGTTCCACCCGGTGGGCACCTGCAAGATGGGCCATGACGAATGGGCGGTGGTGGACGACCAGTTGCGGGTCCACGGCCTGCAAGGGCTGCGGGTGGCGGACGCCTCGATCATGCCGCAGCTGATCACCGGCAACACCAATGCCCCGGCGATCATGATCGGCGAAAAGGCCGCCGACCTGGTGCTGGCCGCCCGGCGAGCCGATTCGCAGGCCACGGTTCTGGCACCTGAACCTGAAGCATTGCGATAACGCCAGGACCAGCCGGTGCCCGTGGTTCAGCCGGCACGGGTAGCGCCGCCCATGGACGGCATTCCCCAGGTGCCGGCCCCAGGTTGCCGGGCCTTGCTCTGGCGGTATTCGCCCGGGGTCATCCGTGCATAGCGCTGGAAAAACCGGCTGAAATAGGCCGGATCCTTGAACCCCAGCTGGTAGCAGATTTCGTTGGCCGAGCTGCCGGTGAACAGCAACAGGCGCTTGGCCTCCTGCATCAGGCGCTCGTACACCAGGTGCTTGGACGGCAAGTCGGCGATGCGCCGGCAGACATCGTTGAGCCGCGCCTCGGTCACCCCGATCTGCCCGGCATAGCGCCCCAGGGGCCAGTGCTCCAGGTAGTGCGCCTCGATCAGCTCGTTGAAGCGATGGAAGATCTGCAGGTCTTCGTGGCGCGCCGGGCGGGCTTCCAGGGAGTTGGCCGAGAGCCGCAGCAGGCTGATCAGCAGCAACCGGGTCAAGGCTTGCAGCGCCGGCTCGCGCCCGGCCCCCTGCCCGTCGATTTCCTGCTGCAACTCATGGAACAGGCATTCCAGGCGCCGCACCTCGCCGGCGAACCCGGCACCGAGCCGGCCCAGGGCCACGCACGCCGGCGGCACCTGGGGAGCCGGGGCCAGGGCCGGGTCCGCGCCGATCAACTCCCATACCAGTTGCTGGCGCACCGTGAGCACATGGCCCTCGGCATCGGCCTCGGTGACGAAGGCATGGGCGATGGTCGGCGGCGTGAGGAAGAACATCGGCCCGGACTCCAGGTATTGCCGGTCGTCGAGGTAGACGCGCACCGCGCCGCTTTGCACGTAGTGCACCTGGAAGAACCGGTCATGGCGATGCACCGGCATGTTGCGGCCGAAAAAACCGGCCAGGTTGCTCAGCTTGTCGTAGTGCACCTGGGCATCGGCGTAGCGCTGGTCGTAGACCTGGCCGATGTTGATGTTGGGGATCGGTTGGCGTGGGTGCATGGCGCCCCTCTCTTGTTGTTTTCAGCACGCGGGCCTGGGCCATCCTGGGTGATTCGCCGCGTCCCCGCCAGGGTGCGGCACAACAGGCAAGACAGCTGCTTGACGATCGTTAACATATTAAATATAACGTTAATACATTAACGAATTCATCCCGCGACCGGCAAGCGCCGCACGGGCCCGAGACCCGCAACCAGGAGACGCTCGATGAGCCGAGCCTTGAACGACCACGCTGGCGGCACCCTGTTCGGCGTGGCGCTGAACTACCAGGGGTTGCTGCACGAGCATCTGGAGAGCTTCAACCAGCCGCCCTACCAGAAGCCGCCAGTGAAGCCGGTGCTGTTCATCAAGACCCCCAACACCCGCAACCAGCACGACGGCGCTGTCGAGCATCCGGCCGGCGAACGCCTGCAACCGGGCCCGGCCCTGGCCGTGGTGATCGGCAAGCGCGCCAGCCGGGTCAGCGAGGCCCAGGCCCTGGAACACGTGGCCGGCTATACCATCGCCAACGAATTCAGCCTGCCGGAGGACAGCTACTACCGCCCGGCGGTCAAGGCCAAGTGCCGCGATGGCTTCTGCGCCCTGGGCCCGGTCCTGGTGCCGGCCGCCGAGGTCGCCGACCCGCAGGCACTGACCATCAAGCTGCTGGTCAATGGCCAGGTGGTGCAGGAAAACACCACCGCCAACCAGGTCCGCAGCGTGGCCCGACTGATCGCCGAGCTCAGCGAATTCATGACCCTGGACGTCGGCGACGTGCTGCTCACCGGCACCCCCGAAGGCCGGGTCGACGTGCGGCCCGGTGATCGGGTCGATATCGAGATCAGCGGCCTGGGCCGCCTCACCAACCACATCGTCGCGCCACAGGAGGCCCGCCCATGAAACACGCCCGCATCCTGTTCAAAGGCAAGGTTCACAGGGTTCTGGTCGACGACCAGCACAACGTGCGCCTGGCCGATGGCCGCGTGCTCGGTGAGCACCAGGTCACCTGGCTGCCACCCGCCACCGGCAACATGTTCGCCCTGGGCCTGAACTATGCCGACCACGCCCGCGAGCTGGCCTTCACCCCGCCCACCGAGCCCCTGGCGTTCATCAAGTCGCCGGGCACCTACACCGGCCATAACCAGCGGACCTGGCGCCCGGATGGCGTCGTCTACATGCACTACGAGTGCGAGCTGGTGGCGGTCATCGGCAAGCCGGCGAAGCACGTCAAGCGCGCCGACGCCCTCGACTACCTGGCCGGCTACACGGTGTGCAACGACTACGCCATCCGCGACTACCTGGAAAACTACTACCGCCCCAACCTGCGGGTGAAGAACCGCGATGCCACCACCCCGGTGGGCCCCTGGATCGTCGACGTCGGCGACGTGCCCGATCCCGGCAACCTGACGCTGCGCACCTGGATCAACGGCGAGCTGAAGCAGGAAGGCACCACCGCGGACATGATCTTCGACATTCCCTACCTGATCGAATACTTCTCCAGCTTCATGACCCTGCAACCGGGCGACATGATCGCCACCGGCACCCCCGAGGGCCTGGCCGACGTGGTGCCGGGCGATGAAGTGGTGGTGGAAGTGCAAGGCGTGGGGCGCCTGGTCAACCGAATCGTCAGCGAAGCCGAGTTCTTCGCCCATCCAGCACAAGGGGCAACAGCATGATCAAGCATTGGATCTACGGCCGCGAAGTCGCCAGTCGCGACACCTTCGTCAACTACAACCCGGCCACCGGCGAGGCCATCGGCGAAGTCGCCAGCGGCGGTGCCGAGGAAGTGGCCCGTGCGGTGGCCGCGGCCAAGGAAGCGTTCCCGAAATGGGCCAACACCCCGGCCAAGGAACGCGCGCGCCTGATGCGCCGCCTGGGTGAGCTGATCGACCAGAACGTACCGCAACTGGCGGAGCTGGAGACCCTGGACACCGGCCTGCCGATCCACCAGACCCGCAACGTGCTGATTCCCCGGGCCTCGCACAACTTCGATTTCTTCGCCGAGGTCTGCACCCGCATGGACGGCCACAGCTACCCGGTGGACGACCAGATGCTCAACTACACCCTGTACCAGCCGGTGGGGGTCTGCGCCCTGGTGTCGCCGTGGAACGTGCCGTTCATGACCGCCACCTGGAAGACCGCGCCCTGCCTGGCCCTGGGCAACACTGCGGTGCTGAAGATGAGCGAGCTGTCGCCGCTGACCGCCAATGAACTGGGACGCCTGGCCGTCGAGGCCGGCATCCCCAATGGCGTGCTCAACGTGATCCAGGGCTATGGCGCCACCGCCGGCGATGCCCTGGTGCGCCACCCGGACGTGCGCGCCATTTCCTTCACTGGCGGCACCGCCACCGGCAAGAAGATCATGCAGACCGCGGGCCTGAAGAAGTACTCCATGGAACTGGGGGGCAAGTCGCCGGTGCTGATCTTCGAGGACGCCGACCTGGAACGGGCCCTGGACGCCGCGCTGTTCACCATCTTCTCGCTCAATGGCGAGCGCTGCACCGCCGGCAGCCGGATCTTCATCCAAGAAAGCGTGTACCCGCAGTTCGTCAAGGAGTTCGCGGCCCGGGCCAAGCGCCTGATCGTCGGTGACCCGACGGACCCCAAGACCCAGGTCGGCTCGATGATCACCCAGCAGCACTACGACAAGGTCACCGGCTACATCCGCATCGGCATCGAGGAAGGCGCGACCCTGCTGGCCGGTGGCCTGGAGCGGCCGGCCGGCCTGCCGGCGCACCTGTCGCGCGGGCAGTTCATCCAGCCCACGGTGTTCGCCGACGTGGACAACAAGATGCGCATCGCCCAGGAAGAGATCTTCGGCCCGGTGGTGTGCCTGATCCCGTTCAAGGACGAAGCCCAGGCCCTGGCCCTGGCCAACGACACCGAGTACGGCCTGGCGTCCTACATCTGGACCCAGGACATCGGCAAGGCCCACCGCCTGGCCCGGGGGATCGAGGCCGGCATGGTGTTCATCAACAGTCAGAACGTGCGCGACCTGCGCCAGCCATTCGGCGGCGTCAAGGGCTCGGGCACCGGGCGCGAAGGGGGTGAATACAGCTTCGAGGTGTTCGCCGAGATCAAGAACGTCTGCCTCTCCATGGGCAGCCACCCTATCCCGCGCTGGGGCGTGTAAGGTTCAGGACCGTCCCGGATCCCCCAACAATAAGATGTTTCAGGAGAAGCACCATGGGCGAAGTCGTCATGGCCGCCAAGGTCTGCCACGTTCCATCGATGTACCTGTCCGAGTTGCCGGGCAAGCACCACGGCTGCCGCGAGGCGGCCATCGCCGGGCACAAGGAGATCGCTCGCCGGGCCCGTGAGCTGGGCGCCGACACGGCGGTGGTGTTCGATGTGCACTGGCTGGTCAACAGCGGTTACCACATCAATTGCGGCGAGGTGTTCAACGGCACCTACACCAGCAACGAGCTGCCGCATTTCATCAAGAACATGACCTACGACTACCCGGGCTGCCCGGCGCTGGGGGAATTGATCGCCGCCGAGGCCAACGCCGCCGACGTGCGCACCCTGGCCCATAACATCCCCAGCCTGGAGCTGGAGTACGGGACCCTGGTGCCCATGCGCTACATGCACATGGACGTGCCCGCCGCCGAGCATTTCCAGGTGGTGTCCATCGCGGCCTGGTGCGCCTGGCACACGCTGGCCGACAGCTTCACCTTCGGCGCCGCCGTGCGCCGGGCCATCGAGAAGAGCGAGCGCAAGGTCCTGGTGCTGGCCTCCGGTTCCCTGTCCCACCGGTTTTCCGATGACCGCGAGGCCGAGGCCAACATCCACAACTGGACCCGGGAATTCGACAAGCAGGTCGACCAGCGCGTGGTGGAGTTGTGGCAGCAGGGCCGCTTCCGCGAGTTCTGCGCGATGCTCCCCGACTACGCCGAGCACTGCTATGGCGAAGGCAAGATGCACGACACGGCGATGCTCCTCGGGCTGCTGGGCGGCCCCGAGTACAACCGCCCGGCCGAGATCGTCACGCCGCTGTTCGGCAGCTCCGGCACCGGCCAGATCAATGCCATTTTTCCGTTGTGAAGGCCGTGTAAAGCGGCAAGCTGCAAGAAAACGTCAAGAGCAGCGGTGAGCCGCGAGCCCCAGCCACAAGAGATCCCTCTTGCAGCTTGCGGCTTGCCCCTTGCCGCTGCCTCCAAAGGAGGTTCCCGTGCCGCATTTCATCGCTGAGTACACCGACAACATCGAAGGCCAGGCCGACCTGCCGGGGCTGTTCGAAAAGGTCCACGACTACCTGGGCGCCAGTGGCGTGTTCCCCCTGGGCGGCATCCGCAGCCGCGGGGTGCGCCTGGACACTTGGCGCATGGCCGACGGCAAGCATGACTACGCCTTCGTCCATATGCGCCTGCAAGTGGGGGCCGGGCGCGACCTTGAAACCCGGCGCCAGGTGGCCGAGGGCCTGTTCGAGATCATCAAGGCGCACTTCGCCCAATTGCAGGCTCAGCGCTTGCTGGCCCTGTCGTTCGAGATGAGCGAGTTGGAGGCCGAGCTCAACTTCAAGCACAACAACGTCCACGCCTTCCTCAAGTCGCTGTAGCCGCCGTAACCGGCGGCTTGCGCAACCCACAAGAACAACAACGAGGCCATGCCCATGTCCCGCCCCGCCATTGCCCAGGCCCCGCTGGCCGAGGCCAACGATTGCTATCGCAAGATCACCTGGCACCTGATGCCATTGCTGTTCGTCTGCTACATCTTCGCCCACCTGGACCGGATCAACATCGGCTTCGCCAAGTTGCAGATGACCCAGGACCTGGGCTTCAGCGACAGCGTCTACGGCCTGGGCGCCGGGTTGTTCTTCATCGCCTATGCGCTGTTCGGCGTGCCCAGCAACCTGGCCCTGGAGCGGGTCGGGCCACGGCGCTGGATCGCCCTGCTGATGCTGGTCTGGGGCCTGTTGTCCAGCGCCCTGATGCTGGTCCAGGACGCCTGGGGTTTCTATGTGCTGCGCTTCTTGCTGGGGGTGGCCGAGGCCGGCTTCTTTCCCGGCATCCTGGTACTGCTCAACCGCTGGTTCCCGGCCGAGCGCCGTGGCCAGGCCACCGCGCTGTTCGCCATCGCCGTGCCCATGGCCGGAGTCCTGGGCGGCCCGCTGTCGGGCTGGATCCTGGAGAACTTCCATGACCGCGGCGGCTTGCGCGGCTGGCAATGGATGTTTTTGATCGAGGGCCTGCCGGTGGTACTGCTCGGGCTGCTGGTGCTCAAGGCATTGCCGGACAGCATCGAGCAGGCCACATGGCTCAGCGCCGCGCAAAAGGCCTGGTTGCACAAGGCCCAGCAACAAGAGGAGCAGCGCAAATCCATCAACCGCTTCAGCGACATTCTCAAGGACCGCCACGCCTGGTTGCTGGTGGGCATCTATTTCGCGGTGATGCTGGCGGTCAACACCATCGCCTTCTGGATGCCGAGCCTGATCCATCATTCCGGCGTGGCCGGGGACAGCGACGTTGGCCTGCTCAGCGCCCTGCCCTACCTCGCCGGTTGCCTGTTCATGCTGGCGGTCGGCCGCTCCTCGGACCGCCTGCGCGAACGCCGCTGGCACCTGGCCGTGCCGCTGCTGATGGCCTGCCTGGGCCTGGTGCTGACCGCCCTGGCGCCGCAGAACCCCTGGCTGGTGATGTTCGGCCTGCTGGTGGCGGGCATGGGCGCCAGCGCCGCACTGCCGATGTTCTGGCAACTGCCGCCGGCCTTCCTGGCCAGCAATACCCAGGCGGCGGGCATCGCCCTGATCAGCTCCTTCGGCAGCGTCGCGGCCTTCCTCGCGCCTTACCTGATCGGCGTGGTGCGTGATGCCACCCAAAGCGCCAGCCTGGCGCTGTACGCCCTGGCCCTGCTGATCGCCCTGGGCGCCTGGCTGGTGCTCCGGGTGCCGGCCCCTATCGTCAATCCACAAGAGAAATGAACATGCTCAGCCCCTCCGCCATCCAACAGGCCGCAGCGCGCCTCGATGCCGCCGAACGCAGCCGCGAACAGATCGGCCAGCTGTCCCTGGAATACCCGGATATCCGCATCGAGGATGCCTATGCGATCCAGCGCAGCTGGGTGGAACGCAAGATCCGCGACGGCCGCCGGCTGGTGGGCCACAAGATCGGCCTCACCTCCCGGGCGATGCAGGTGTCGTCGAACATCAGCGAGCCGGACTTCGGCGCCCTGCTGGATGACATGCTGTTCGATGAAGGCAGTGACATTCCCTTCCAGCGCTTCATCGTGCCGCGGGTCGAGGTGGAGCTGGCGTTCATCCTCGGCAAGCCCCTCAAGGGCCCCGGCTGCACCCTGTTCGATGTGCTGGAGGCCACCGACTGGGTGATCCCGGCGCTGGAGATCATCGACGCGCGCATCCAGCAGGTGGACCCGCAGACCCAGGCCACGCGCAAGGTCTTCGATACCATTTCCGACAACGCCGCCAACGCCGGGGTGGTACTGGGTGGCAGGGCCGTGCGCCCCGGCGACGTCGACCTGCGCAAGGTGCCGGCGGTGCTGTACCGCAACGGCGTGATCGAAGAGTCCGGGGTCTCGGCCGCGGTACTCAACCACCCGGCCAAGGGCGTGGCCTGGCTGGCCAACAAGCTGGCGGCCTACGACGTCGGCCTGGAAGCCGGGCAGATCATCCTCGGCGGCTCGTTCACCCGTCCGGTGGCCGCACGCCCGGGGGATGTGTTCCACGTCGACTACGCCCACCTGGGCAGCATCGCCTGCCGTTTCGTCTGAGGAGAACGCCATGGACATGCCGCAGAACCTGTTCAAGCAACGCTTGCAAGGCCACGAGCCACAGATCGGCCTGTGGCTGGGCCTGGCCAATGCCTACTGCGCCGAGCTGGCGGCCAATGCCGGTTTCGACTGGCTGCTGCTGGATGGCGAGCACGCCCCCAACGACTTGCGCAGCTTGCTGGGGCAATTGCAGGCCATCGCCCCCTACGGCGCCCACGGCATCGTCCGCCCGCCGATCGGCGATACCGCGCTGATCAAGCAGTTGCTGGATATCGGTGCCCAGACCCTGTTGGTGCCCATGGTCGAAAGCGCGGCCCAGGCGCGCCAGCTGGTCAGCGCCATGCGTTATCCGCCCCAGGGCATTCGCGGGGTCGGCAGCGCCCTGGCCCGGGCGTCACGCTGGAACAGCATCCCCGGCTACCTGGACCAGGCCGACGAACACATGTGCCTGCTGGTGCAGATCGAGAACCTGGAGGGCTTGCGCAACCTGGACGAGATCGTCCGGGTCGAGGGAGTCGACGGCGTGTTCATCGGCCCCGCCGACCTGTCGGCGGCCATGGGTCATCGCGGCAACCCCGGGCACCCGCAGGTGGTGGCGGCGATCGAGGACGCCATCCTGCGGGTGCGCCAGGCCGGCAAGGCCGCGGGCATCCTCAGCGCCGACCCGGGCCTGGCCCGGCGTTGCATCGAACTGGGGGCCAATTTCGTCGCGGTGGGGGTGGACACCACGGTGCTGATGAAGGGCTTGCAGAACCTGGCCGGGCAATACAAGGCCCAGGACGCCCCCAGCAGCGAGGGTGGGGTCTACTGAGCGGGGCTTGCGCTAGCAGACCGTTGAAAATCTACCTGCGTCGCCATCGCTGCGTTAAAAACAAGCTGGTGCGCCAGCCCGGTCAAAATGCTCATTTACCACTCGTAAACTGCGCTTTTTCGCCTGTTTTTGCCTTGCGCTGGCTGCCTCGCCTACGTTTTTCAACGGCCTGTTAGACACTGGCCTGGCGGGTAGCGGCCAGGCGCCAGAGCCGGGCGATGTCCGCCGCCCGTTCGCGCAACAATCGCGGGGCCTCGGCGCAGGCCTGTTCCAGGCTCATGGGCCCGGAGGTCAGGGCGAAGGCCACGTCCACGCCATGGGCGTACATCTGCTGGTAGCCCTCGCCGAGGGTGCCGGCGATGACGATCACCGGTACCCCTTGCTGGCGAGCGATCCGTGCCACGCCGAAGGGCGTCTTGCCGCGCAGGGTCTGGGCATCGAAGCGTCCTTCGCCAGTGATCACCAGGTCGGCGCCACGCACCGCCTGTTCCAATCCCACCAGCTCGGCGACCACTTCCACACCGGGGCGGAACCTCGCGCCGAGAAACGCCTTGGCGGCGAATCCCAGGCCGCCGGCGGCGCCACTGCCGGGTTCGTCACGCACGTCCCTGGGCAGCACCTGGGCGCAGAGATCGGCAAAGTGCCCCAGGGCCTGGTCCAGGGCCTGGACCTGCTGCGCCGAGGCACCCTTTTGCGGGCCGAAGATGGCCGAGGCGCCCTGCTCGCCACACAGTGGGTTGTTGACGTCGGCGGCGATCTCGAAACGCACCTGGGCCAGGCGCGGGTCCATGGCGTCGAGGTCGATGCTGGCCAGCTCGGCCAGGGCCAGGCCACCCCGGGGCAGCACCTGGCCCCGACGGTCCAGCAGCTTGAGCCCCAGGGCTTGCAGGGCTCCGGTCCCGCCGTCGTTGGTGGCGCTGCCGCCGATGGCCAGGATGATGCGCCGGGCGCCGGCGTCCAGAGCCGCCTGGATCAGTTCACCGGTACCGAAGGTGCTGCTGTGGCAGGCATCGCGCTGGCCTGGCGGCACCCGTTGCAGGCCACTGGCCTCGGCCATTTCGATGATCGCCGTGTGGCTCGATGCCAGCCAGCCCCAGCGGGCCTGCACTTCGCTACCCAGCGGCCCCTGGACCCGGGTGCTGCGCAGTTGCCCCTGGCAGGCGGCGAGTACCGAGTCCACCGTGCCCTCGCCACCATCGGCCATCGGGCACTGCAGCACCTGGGCTTCGGGCCAGGCCTCGGCCAGCCCCTGAGCGATGGCCTGGGCCACGCCTGCGGCACTCAGGCTGTCCTTGAACGAGTCGGGGGCAATGATGATTTTCATGGGGTTTCTCCAGTTCTCATGGCGCCATGCTGCCATTTGCCGCAGCGGCTGACGCCAGTCAGCTGCACAAGGGCGCAGGCACTTTATTGTTCATTGCTACAACCTGAACAGTCGGGATGATGGGGCGCCGTTATCCAGATGGAGCTCATGGGCCGCTTGGCGAGGATGGCGTCCTCGTGCGCAGCCTCGCAGGCTCGGCAGCGGCTACAGGGTCGTCCCGCAGGGGTAGCTGCTGTCGAGCGCCAGCGAGGCCGCGACCGGGGCGCAGCCCCCGTAATAGCGACACCGCCGTTATCCAGGAGGAAATTGGGAGGCGGGTTGCTGAGGCAGCAGTTGCACGGCCAGGTACAGCGACAGCATGCCGTCCAGGCGCAACGGGTCGACGCCGCTGAGTTCGGCAATGCGCTCCATGCGGTAGCGCAGGCTGTTGCGGTGGATGCCCAGGGCGTCGGCACAGGCCTGGCTCTGGCCGTCGTGTTCACACCAACTGCGCAGGGTCGCGAGCAACTGGCCGTTGCCGTCCTTGGCCAGGACCTTGTGCAAGGGGCTGAGCAACTCGTCCAGGGCATCCTCGTTACGGTGGCGCCAGAGCATCACCGGCAGGCGGTAGCGGTCCAGGGTCAGCAGCCGGGTAGCAGGCAGGATGTCGCGCCCATAGGCCAGCAGGTCGCTGACCCGCCGGTAGCCGCGACGCAACCCCGGCAGGCCTTCGGCCGGGCCGCCCACCGCCACCCGCTGGATATCCCAGCCCAGGCCGACGATCCGCTCCAGCAGGCGCGGGTCGTCCAGGGTCAGGCTCGCCGGGCGGCACCAGAGCAACGAGGTTTGTGCGGCACTGACGCACCAGCTGTCCGGATAGCGGGACATCAACCAGGCGCTGAGGGTGTCGACGTTCTGCCCCGCCCCGGCTTCCAGCCCCAGCTCGAACAGATAGGGAATGCGCGCCAGTTGCGGCTTGAGGCCCATCTGCCGCGCCTCGTCCACCAGGCGCGGCGAGTCGCCGCCCTCGCCCAGCAGCAGTGCCAGCAGGTCATCGCAGCGCTGGCGGCGCCATTGCTGTTCGGCTTGCTGATGACGCTGGCTCACCAGCATTTCGGCGGTCATGCGTACCAGCTCGGCGTAGGTGCGCAGCAACGCCGGATCACCGGTGATGCCCAGCACGCCGATCAAGCGCTGGTCGTGCAACAGCGGCAGGTTGATCCCCGGTTGCACGCCCTTGAGCCGGCGAGCGGTGGGCTCGTCGATCTCCACCACCCGGCCGTTGGCCAATACCAGCTGCGCGCCTTCATGGCGGGTATTGATGCGCTCCGGCTCGCCGCTGCCCAGGATCAGGCCCTGGCTGTCCATGACGTTGACGTTGTTGGGCAGGATGGCCATCGTGCGGTCGACGATGTCCTGTGCCAGGTCATGATCGAGTTCGAACATGCTCGGTGATCCTTGGGTTGGCTACGACAGGGACGGGCCACGGCACGCGCGGCGTTGTTCAGTGGCACAGGGGGAGGAGGCATTCGCTGTGCGCCGGCACAAAGACAGCGGCGCCAGGGTGGCCGAGACTCTCGGGGCGGTCAACGTTACCCTTTGCACCGTGCAAAATCATAATAAAGAGAGATCCAGCATGTCACACAGAGCCGCTGCCGCCCTGGCCCAGGCTGACGACAAGAACGCCGTCTACAAGCGCATCACCCTGCGCCTGATCCCCTTCATCTTCATCTGCTACCTGTTCAACTACCTGGACCGGGTCAACGTCGGCTTCGCCAAGTTGCAGATGCTCGACGCCCTGAAGTTCAGCGAAACGGTCTATGGCCTGGGGGCCGGGATCTTCTTCATCGGCTACGTGCTGTGCGGCGTGCCCAGCAACCTGGCGCTGACCCGCTTCGGTCCGCGGCGCTGGATCGCCTTGATGATGATCACCTGGGGCACGCTGTCCACCTGCCTGCTGTTCGTCACTACGCCAACCCAGTTCTACACCCTGCGCCTGTTTACCGGGGCCGCCGAAGCCGGATTCTTCCCAGGGGTGGTGCTGTACCTGTCGCAGTGGTTCCCGACCTTCCGCCGTGGCCGGATCATGGCCCTGTTCATGTCGGCGATCCCGGTCTCGGGCCTGTTGGGCAGCCCGTTCTCCGGCTGGATCCTCAACCATTTCGCCGCCGGCCAGGGTGGCCTCGCCGGCTGGCAGTGGATGTTCCTGCTGCAGGGCATCCCCACCGTGGTGCTCGGCGCCCTGGCCTACTTCCTGCTGAGCGACGGCTTCGCCCACGCCAAGTGGCTGAGCCCGGCCGAGCGCGCCATGCTCGAGGCCGACCAGGCCGCAGACGCCGCCAACCAGCCCAAGACCGCCAGCGACTCCCTGGCCCAGGTGTTCAAGAACCCGGCGATCTGGGCCTTCGGCCTGATCTACTTCTGCATCCAGAGCGGGGTCTATGCCATCAACTTCTGGCTGCCGTCGATCATCAAGAACCTGGGGTTCGCCGATAACCTGGTGATCGGCTGGCTCAGCGCGATTCCCTACCTGCTGGCGGCGGTGTTCATGCTGCTGGTAGGCCGCTCGGCAGACCTGAACAAGGAGCGCCGCTGGCACCTCGTGGTCCCCATGCTGATGGGCGCCGTGGGGCTTTTGATCGCGGTGAACTTCGCCGCCAACCCGGCCATCGCCATCCTCGGCCTGAGTATCGCCACCATGGGTGCCCTCACCGGCCTGCCGATGTTCTGGCCGGTACCCACCGCGCTGCTCAGTGCCGGGGCCGCCGCCGGTGGCCTGGCGCTGATCAACTCCATGGGCCAGATGGCCGGCTTCCTCAGCCCCTACATCGTCGGCTGGGTCAAGGACAGCACTGGCTCCACCGACGCCGCCCTGTACCTGCTGGCGGCCGTGATCGTCGCCGGCGCCCTGTTGGCCCTGCGCATGACCCGCACCTTGCATCGCTGAGCCCCGGCAACGCCAAAAGCCCGTTCGAGCATCGGCTGGAACGGGCTTTTTTCGTGGCGGCTTCAGTCCGGCGCGCCAGGATGCCGGGCGTCATCATGACTGCCGGTCAACGCCCCCGAGGCCGGGGCGTCCAGCTCCAGCAGCAGGCCGCCGGGCAGGCGCACGAAGATCTGCCAGAGGCCATCTTCCGGCACCTGCGCCACCTGGTACTCAAGACCGCTGGCCTGCACCCGCAGCAAGACCGCGGCGGCGGCCTGCTGGGTGCTGAAGGCGATATGGCTCAACTGCGGCGCACGGCAGACGTCTTGCTCGATGACATGCACCAGCGCCTGATCATCCTGGTACAGCCAGCGCCCGGGGAACGGAAACGGCGGACGGCGGCCCGCTTGCAGCCCCAATAGCTCGGCCAAGGCCTGGGGCAGGGTCGAGCCACCATCGGTGTTGAAGGCCAGGTGGTCGAAGCGCCAGTTCATAACAGGCCTCCACCGTCGACATCGATCAGGCTGCCGTTGATGAAGCCGTTCTCCATGGCCAGGATGAAAGCCGCCGCCACCTCCCCCGGCTCCCCGACCCGACCGACCGGCAAGCTCGCGGCCGCCTTGGCGAACATCGCCGCGCGGGCATCGGCGGGCATGCCGGCGTAGGCCTCGGTAGCGGTGATCCCCGGGCTGATCACGTTTACCCGCCGTGGCGCCAGCTCCTTGGCCAGGTGCTTGCCCAGGGCATCGAGGGCGGCATTGAGGGTGGTCTTGAGCACCTGCCCCGGGACCATCTTGCGCGACAACATGCCCGAGGTCAGGCTGATGCTGCCCCGTGCCGCCAGGTACGGCAACGCGGCCTGCACGGCGCGCCAGACGCCCCAGAACTTGACCTCGAAGGCCCGGTGGGCGTCCTGCAGGTCAGTGTCGGCCAAGGGTTTGGGAACGATGGCTGGACCGGCGCTGATCACCAGGTGGTCGAAGCCGCCCACGGCCTGGAACAAAGCCTCCAGGCTGGCGCTGTCGGTGATGTCCACGGCGATGCTGCGGGCGCTTTCCGGCAGACGCGCCTGCTGGCGCTGCAAGGCCTTAAGATCGCGCCCGGCCAGCACCACCCGGGCACCACGGGCGGCGGCCTGGTGCGCCACGGCGGCGCCGATGCCACTGCCGGCACCGATCACCACGACGGTCTGCTGGTGCAAGCCTGGATTGGAAAGAGTCATTGCAATCACCTGTTGTGAAGTAAAGGGATTACATCTTCACCGCTTGCCAATTGCAGAAAAATCCGCTTAAAACGCAAGGATCTTTAAAGGATTTTTATTAATGAGCTCGATCCTCGACCTGGAGATCTTCGTTCGTATCGCCGACGAAGGCAGTATTTCCGCGGCGGCGCGCAGCCTCGGCCTCACCGCGGCGGCGGCCAGCATCGCCCTGAAGCGCCTGGAAACCCGCCTGGGCAGTCGCCTGCTGGCCCGCTCCACCCGCAGCCTGCGCCTGACCCCGGAGGGTCGCCGCTACCTGGACAGCGTGCGCCTGGCCCTGGCCACCCTGGAGGATGGCGAACAGGCGCTCAGGCAGCAGGGCCAGGGCCTGTGCGGGGTGCTGCAGCTGTCGGCCCCTTCGGATTTCGGGCGCAACGCGCTGCTGCCCTGGCTCGACGAGTTCAAGAACCAGCACCCGCAACTGCGCCCGCAACTGCAACTCAACGACCGCCATGCCGACCTGTTCCGCGAGAGCGTGGATGTGGCCCTGCGCTTTGGCGTGCCCGGGGATTCCAGCCTGGTGGCCCTGCCGATCCTGGCCGTGCATCACCGGGTGGTCTGCGCCAGCCCGCAGTACCTGGCCCGCCATGGCACACCTCAGGTGCCCGAGGACCTGGCCCGGCACAGCGCCCTGCTCTACCTGCGCGACGGCCAGCGCTACGACCTCTGGCGCTTCGACCAGGCGGGCCAAGTGCGCGAGGTCCAGGTGCGCGGCGACTACGCGTGCGACGACGGCGAGGTCGCCCGGCGCTGGGCCCTGGCCGGCCATGGCCTGGTCTACAAGGCAAGGCTGGATGTGGCCGAGGACATTCGCGCCGGACGCCTGGTGCCACTGCTCACGGACTGGCAAGGTGAGTCCCTGCCCTTCAACCTGCTGTGCCCGCACCGCTTGCAGGTGTCCGAACGGGTGCGCTTGCTGCACGGCTTCCTGGTCCAGCGCTGCCGCGAACTCTGTCCGTGACAGGCATTGCCCCGGCGTGCGTTTCTGGTATTTGATGGTCGGCCCCGATGGCCGGCCCGGCCACCTCTCCAGCACAAGGATCCCGCCCCATGAGCTATCGCATCCTCGGTCACTCCGGCCTCAAGGTTTCCAGCCTGACCCTGGGCACCATGATGTTCGGCGAGCAGACCAGCACCGAAGACTCGCTGCGCATCATCGACAAGGCCTGGGACCAGGGCATCAACTTCATCGACACCGCCGATGTCTACAACCAGGGCCGCTCCGAGGAGATCGTCGGCGAGGCCATCGCCCGCCACCGCCATGACTGGGTGCTGGCCTCCAAGGTCGGCTTCGGCCCGGCCGACGGCGTACCCAATCGCAGCGGCCTGAACCGCAAGCACATCTTCAACGCCATCGAGGCCAGCCTGACCCGGCTCGGCACCGATTACCTGGACATCTACTACCTGCATCGCGAAGACCACGACACACCGCTGGAGGTGAGTATCGCGGCCATCGGCGACCTGCTGCGCCAGGGCAAGATCCGCCACTGGGGGCTGTCCAACTACCGGGGCTGGCGGATCGCCGAAGCGGTACGCATTGCCGACCAGTTGGGCGTGGAGCGCCCGGTGATCAGCCAGCCGTTGTACAACCTGGTCAATCGCCAGGCCGAAGGCGAACAGATCACCGCCGCCAGGGCCTACGGCCTGGGCGTGGTGCCCTACAGCCCACTGGCCCGTGGCGTGCTCAGCGGCAAGTACGCACCCGACGTGGTCCCGGATAGCAACAGCCGTGCCGGGCGCCAGGACAAGCGCATCCTGGAGACCGAGTGGCGGGTGGAGTCCCTGCGTATTGCCCAGCAAGTCCAGCAGTACGCCCAGGGCCGCGGGGTGGGTATCGTCGAGTTCGCCATCGCCTGGGTGCTGAACAACCAGGCGGTGAGCTCGGCCATCGTCGGCCCGCGCACCGAGGCCCAGTGGGACGCCTATGCCCGGGCGCTGGCCGTGCGCATCAGCGCCGAGGACGAGGCCTTCGTCGATTCCCTGGTGACCCCGGGTCACGCCTCGACGCCAGGCTTCAACGATGTCAGCCATTTCGTCCCGGGACGTTTTGCCCGCCTCGACTAAGAGGTGCCGGTGGCGGCCCGAGGGCCGCCGCCAGCGGTTCCTGGACGCGGCCCTGGGATACAAATGAAAAAATATCCCGCCGGCATGTCGCATACAGAGCAAAAATCTCGCGCCAAAACCTCTATATTGCCCTCGCTTGTTTCCCCCCCAACTCCCGGCGCCCTGCGCATTCGGGTCTTACGAGGACAGTGTGTCTAAAGGTATTGCGTTATCGGTCCTGGCGTCGGTGCTGTTCGCCGTCATGTATTTCTACACGTCGCTGCTGGAACCTCTCACCGGGGTGGAGATCTTCGGCTGGCGAATGCTCCTCACCCTGCCCTGCATGACCCTGTTCATGCTGTTCACCGGCGAATGGCCAAGGGTCGGCGACGTCTTGCGCCGGGTGCGCGCCAGGCCGGCCATGGCCCTGGCGCTACTGTTGTCCTCGGCCCTGATGGGCGTACAGCTGTGGCTGTTCATGTGGGCGCCGCTCAATGGCTACAGCCTGGATGTATCCCAGGGCTACTTCCTGCTGCCACTGACCATGATCCTCACCGGACGCATCGTCTATGGCGAGCGCCTGTCGCGGCTGCAAAAGGTGGCCGCAACGCTGGCCTGCATCGGCGTGCTCAACGAGTTGTACCAGGCCGGCAGTTTTTCCTGGGCGACCCTGGTGGTAGCCGTGGGCTACCCGATGTACTTCGTCCTGCGCCGGCGCTTGCACAGCGATCACCTGGGCGGATTGTGGCTGGACATGGCGCTGTTGATACCGGTGGCGCTTTGGGTGGTGCAAGGCGGCGAACAGGGCTTTGCCGTGCTGGATGCCCAGCCCCGGCTGTACCTGCTGATCCCGCTGCTGGGCCTGATCAGCGCCTCGGCGCTGGTGTGCTACATCATCGCCAGCCGCCAACTGGCTTTCAGCCTGTTCGGCCTGCTCAGCTACGTCGAGCCGGTGCTGCTGCTGATGGTGGCCCTGTTGCTGGGGGAAAGCATCAAGGGGGGCCAATGGCTGACCTACGTGCCGATCTGGCTGGCGGTGCTGGTACTGGTCATCGAAGGCGTGCGCCACCTGCTGCGCCAGCGCCGCAGGTGATGGGCCCGAGGGATAGCCAAAGAGCTTCCGCAAAGCGGCGCGCCGCCTCGCCCTGGCTCGCGCCCGGCTACTTTCGCCCGTGCCGCGTCAGGGCTTGATCTGCTTCAGTTCGTTGAGCAGCGCCAGCAAGGCTTGCATCTTGTCCTCGCCGAACTGCTGCTGGATCCTCTGGTAGTTGACCTCCATGTCGTCGCTCATGGACTCGAAGCAGGCATGGCCTCTCTCGGTCAGGGTGATGAACAGGCGGCGCTGGTCTTCCGGCGACTTGCGCCGGCTGACGTACTCATCGCGCTCCAGGCGCGTCAGTACCCCGGTCATGCTTGGCGGCAAGATGCAGGCCATCTTCGCCAGCTGGTGGCTTTCCAGTTCGCCGTTCTGGCGCAGGATGCGGATCACCCGCCATTGCTGTTCGGTGAGTTCGTGCTGGTTCAGGGAAGGACGGAAAAACGCCATCGCGGCCTCACGGGCCTGCAACAGGGTCAGGGTCAGGGAAGGTCTGGGGGTTTTCATCAAGGAGTCGGTCAGGGCCTGGAAACAAAGGCGAGAACATTAACACATTCACAATCGCCAACCGACAGGCAAAACCAAGCCCGGCCAGGAAAGACCTGGCCGGGCTTGGGCTTCAAGCGCTACACGGCTTATTCGGTGGCGAGCACGCCACGTCGTACCTGGTCACGCTCGATCGATTCGAACAACGCCTTGAAGTTGCCCTCGCCGAAACCATCGTCGCCTTTGCGCTGGATGAATTCGAAGAATACCGGGCCCATCAGGGTTTCCGAGAAGATCTGCAGCAGCAGGCGCTTGTCGTCCGGGTTGGACGAGCCGTCCAGGAGGATGCCACGGGCTTGCAGCTCGGAGGTCGGCTCGCCATGGCCCGGCAGGCGCCCTTCGAGCATTTCGTAGTAGGTATCAGGCGGTGCGGTCATGAAGCGCATGCCGATCTTCTTCAGGGCGTCCCAGGTCTTGACCAGGTCGTCGGTGAGGAAGGCCACATGCTGGATGCCTTCGCCGTTGAACTGCATCAGGAACTCTTCGATCTGGCCTGCGCCCTTGGACGATTCCTCGTTCAGCGGGATGCGGATCATGCCATCCGGGGCGGTCATGGCCTTGGAGGTCAGGCCGGTGTATTCGCCCTTGATGTCGAAGTAGCGGATCTCGCGGAAGTTGAACAGCTTCTCGTAGAAACCGGCCCAGTAGGCCATGCGCCCGCGATACACGTTGTGGGTCAGGTGGTCGATGATCTTCAGGCCCGCACCTGGTGGGTTGCGGTCCACGCCTTCGAGGAACACGAAGTCGATGTCATAGATCGAGCTGCCTTCGCCGTAGCGGTCGATCAGGTACAGCGGCGCGCCGCCAATGCCCTTGATCGCCGGCAGGTTCAGTTCCATCGGGCCGGTGGCGACGTGGATCGGCTGCGCACCCAGTTCCAGGGCGCGGGCATAGGCTTGCTGGGCATTCTTGACGCGGAACGCCATGCCGCATACCGACGGGCCGTGTTCCGCGGCGAAGTAGGAAGCGATGCTGTGGGGTTCGTTGTTGAGGATCAGGTTGATCGCGCCTTGGCGATACAGGTGCACGTCTTTTGAGCGATGGGTCGCGACTTTGGTGAAACCCATGATCTCGAAGATCGGCTCGAGGGTATTGGGGGTGGGCGATGCGAATTCGATGAATTCGAAGCCCATCAGGCCCATCGGGTTTTCAAAGATATCTGCCATGGTTGGCGCCTCATCATATTTTTAGAATTAACGGTTCGTTAGTTGCTATCAATGCTGAGGAAGGCAGGTGGTGCGCAGGAAATGCCCCGCACGCTGCGCGCGAGGAAGTCACCATAGATGAGTTGGAATCCGAGAATCTTCATATCGGTCCTGTCTTGCCGGCTGGCCAGGCTTCTGCTGCCAGAAGACTTTATTATTGTATGCGTAACCAGATTCTACACAGCGTAAAAGCCTTTGTCCGCACTCTTTATGAAATCGCCTTTCTTGTCCCCTTCGCAAGGGGCCGGTTGCACTGGTAGATGCCGCCCAGGATCAGCGCGCCGCCCAGCACCATCACCAGGCTCAGTTGTTCGGCCAGCAGCAGCGCGCCGAGAATCACCGCCGTCAGCGGGTTGAGGGCGATGAACACTCCGGAGCGGGTGGCGCCGATCCGCCGCAGGCCGTCGTAGTACCAGATGTAGGCCAGCGCCGACCCCAGTACACCCAAGTAGAGAAGAGCCAGGCCCTGGGCCAGGTCCAGGCGCAGCACCGCTTGCAGGTCGAATTCGCCGCGCACCAGGGTCGCCGCGCACAGCATCAAGGTCCCCAGCACCACCGAGTAGGTCACCGTCTGCAGCGGTCCCAGGCTCTGGTTCAGTTCCTTGGAAAACAGCGAATACACGCCCCAGCCCAGGACACAGCCGAGGATCAACAGGTCGCCGCGCCAACTCCCCGCCTGGCTGGCCAGGGCCGAAGGATCACGACTGCAGATCACCAGGGCCGCACCTCCCAGGCACAGGCCGATACCCAGCAGCTTGCGCCGGTCCAGGCGCTCCTTGAACAGCGCCCAGGATGCCAGGGCGATCACCGCCGGGTTCAAGGCGACGATCAGCGAGGCCCGCGAGGCGTTGATCCGTTGCAGGCCGAGGAAAAAGCACAGGTTGTAGAAAAAGATCCCGAAGAACCCCAGGAGCGCCAGCTGGCCGAGTTGCCTGAAGCTCGGGCGCGCCAGGGGAATCCGCGCCAGGGCCATGAAGCCCAGCAGGGCCAGGCTGGCCAGGAGAAAACGCAGGCTGGCGGCCAGCAACGGCGACAGCCCCGAGGCCAGGTAGCGCCCGGCGACGAAGGTGCCGCCCCAGATCATGGTGACCGCCGCCAACTTGCAATAGACCCCCAGGTCGTTGTGCCGGGTGTCCAGTGGGGCAAAGAAACTGCTCTCGCTCATGTTGATCGCACTCGAAGAAGATCGGATTTGTCTTGCCGGGATATTCTTTGTCTAATGCCTGATCATCGTAAAATGAGCTTTTACTCATGACCCTGACCCAGCTGGAAATCTTTTCCCGGGTGGCCGAGCTCCAGGGCTTCACCAGCGCCGCCACGCGCCTGGGCATCAGCCAGTCGGCGGTGTCCCACGCCATCAGGTCCCTGGAACAGGAATTGGGGGTCGAGTTGTTCCGTCGACACCAGGCCCAGGTCGAGCTCACCGATATCGGCCGGCAACTGCTGCTACGGGCCCGGGCCATGCTCGGCCTGGCAGCGACGTTGGAACAGGAGGCCGCCGATGCCCGGGGCATGAAGCGTGGCACCTTGCGCATCGGCTCGTTCGGCCCCACCTCCTCCATCCGCCTGCTGCCACCGATCCTGGCGCAATACCACGCCCGGTACCCGGGGATCGAAGTGCATATCGACGAAGGTCCGGACCGCCAGGTCCTGCAGTGGCTGGAGGAGCGGCGTATCGACCTGGGCTTCGTGGTGCTGCCCCAGGAACGCTTCGACAGCTTTCCCCTGGTGCAGGACCAACTGCTGGCCCTGGTTCCCACAGGCCATCCCCTGGCCGGGGAGTCGCAGCTGAGCCTGGAGCAGCTGTGCCAGGATCCCTTCGTCCTCACCGAGGCCGGCTCTGCGGAACTGGTGTCGCGGTTGTTCATTGGCGCCGGGCTGGTCCCCAACATTCGCTATCGCTGCTCACAATTGCTCAGCACCCTGGAAACCGTGGCCCGGGGCGATGCCCTGAGCATCGTCGCCCAATTGTCGTTGCCCCAAGGGGCGGACCCGCGCTATACAAGTCGCCCATTGGTGCCAGCGGTGCAGCGCAAGATCGGTGTCGCGGTGCTGGACCGGCGCCAGTCATCGCCGGCGACCCTGGCCTTCATCGACCTTGCCCAACGTCTCTGTAGCCAGGCAAAGCCTTCTATCCTGCAATGATCCAGGCAATGCGCGGCCTTGACCGGCGCCCTGCCCTCCCCCTTGCCACAGGTCCGCCCCATGCCGCTGTCCGCCAAAGGTCCACTCCAACGCTCTACCCGCACCGTCTGGACCTTGCTGGCGATACTCCTGCCGATCGTGCTCGGAGCCGTCATCCTTTACCTCCAGGCGCAACGGACCCTGCTGCACAACAGCCTGGAAATCGCCGAGGAAGCCATCGGGCAGTTCGACCAGATGCTCGACCATTCCGACAGCGCCGCCCGTGCCCTGTTGCCCCTGGCCGGACAGAAGTGCGACGCCGCCCGGCAACTGGCCCTGCGCGAACAGGTGACCCGGCGCCCGCTGGTGCGCTCCACCAACCTGGTGTGGCGCGACAACAACTACTGCAGTTCATACCTGGGCAACTATGCAGCGGTTCTCGACCCCCGGGACTACGTGGAGGGCCGGCTGCGCCTGATGGACGGCAACCACGTCACTCCCGAGACTCCGCTGCTGGTCTACCGCTTGAGCGACGGCGACGGCGCGGCCCTGGCAGCCATCAACGGCTATCACCCGACCAACACCTTGCGCATGCTCAGCCGTTTCGCCCAGCTGCAGTTGCAAGTGGGCCGGCACTGGCTGTCCAGTGACGGCCAGGTGCGCGAAGGCAATGCGCCCCTGGCAGCGGTCGCCAGCCAGCAGCTGACCTCGTCGCGCTATCCCTACAGCATCAATGCCGGGTTCGCCCAGGGCAGTGTCTGGCGCTATATGAAAAGCCAGTATCCAGTCCTGTTCAGCCTGCTGGTCTTCCTCGGCGCCGCCGCGGGTGGCCTCGCCCACTGGCTGCAACAGCGTGCCGTTTCCCCCAGGCACGAACTGCAGCGGGCGCTGGTGGCGCGGGAATTCATCCCGTACTTCCAGCCGATTGTGCGCGGCGATGGCTTGCACTGGGCCGGCATCGAGGTGCTGATGCGCTGGCAGCATCCCAGGGAAGGACTGGTCCGCCCCGACCTGTTCATTCCCTTCGCCGAACATACGGGGCTGATAGTGCCCATGACCCGTTCGTTGCTGCGCCAGACCCGGGAGGTACTGGCGCCCTGGGCCGGGAACTTCACCGACGGTTTTCACATCGCCATCAACATCACTGCGCGCCATTGCCAGGACCTGCAATTGCTGGAGGACTGCCGGGAGTTCCTGGCGGCATTCGAGCCGGGCAAGGTAGTCCTGGTGCTGGAGTTGACCGAACGCGAACTGATCGAGCCCACTGCCGTCACCCAGCAGCTGTTCGCTGAACTGCGTGAGCTGGGGGTGATGATCGCCATTGATGACTTCGGTACCGGCCACTCCAGCCTGGGTTACCTGCGCACCTTCAACGTCGACTACTTGAAAATCGACAAGAGCTTCGTGGCCATGATCGGTGCCGATGCACTGTCGCTGCATATACTCGACAGCATTATCGAACTCTCACTCAAACTCGACCTGAGCATAGTCGCCGAAGGTATTGAAACTGCCGAACAACGGGATTACCTGACAGCCAAGGGCGTGCACTTGCTCCAGGGTTACTTGTTTGGAAAGCCCATGCCCAGCTCAGAATTTGTTACAGCTATAGCGCGCCATTAAATAGCCATGCCAGAAAAAATAATGCTCGACAGCTAACTCCGGACATGAGCAGCTTTGCATCAATTTGCAAATATGGCCTGGAACAAGAACAACACGATTTACTCCCGACGCGTTAACTACTACAATTTTTCACGCCTGTATAAGATTCACAGGTAGGCCAGTTAATCGAACCTTAACCAGTTCATGGCTTATAGCTTTGTTTGTGCTGTGTATTAGCCAAAATAGACTATTGGAGTGAAGATATTGTCCAGACTTGCTGAATTCCGTGCTGCCGAGAAAGCACTTCAAGAACAGCTCGCCCAGCTTGAATCCCTGAAGAACGACGCCGGGCTCAAGAAGGAAATCGAGTTCGAGGAAAAACTCCAGGCTCTGATGAAGTCCTACGACAAGAACCTGCGTGACATCATCGCGATCCTCGATCCAAACCTGGGCAAGGCCAGCCTGCCACAGGCCAGCGCCCCTAAACAGCGCCGCGCCCGAGTGGTCAAGGTCTACCAGAACCCGCACACCGGCGAGCTGATCGAAACCAAGGGCGGCAACCATCGCGGCCTGAAGGCTTGGAAAGAACAATACGGCGCCGCCACTGTAGACTCCTGGCTGCGTGCTTGAACAAAGCCGCACCTGAAAAAGGCCCTGCACATGCAGGGCTTTTTATTGAGTGGAATAATTTTATTGCCCCCAGGGTCAAAGGAAATATCTTACGTACATTGCGGGTAGGCTGCTGCATCGCATCCGCCCTCTCGCGAGCTACAGCCAGCGTGCAATAAGGGCCGGGCATGCCCAACTTCACGCTTAATGCCTTTCGATAACGAACCTGCAACACGCGAAAAGCAAATGACGAGCCTTAAACCCGCTTAAAGTTTCAGGTTATTTCGAATAGCTAGCACTTCGTCCCGACTATCGGCATAAGCCGCTGCCTGGCCAGCGTATGAAAGTACATAAGCCTTATCCCCATCCAATGCGGCCACCAATGTTTGTGACAGCACATGCCGACCATTCTGGGTAATAGTGCAAGTGGTTTCCAATGCTTCGAGGCGACTCAACTGCGCGGTATGGATCTTGTTGCACACGCTCTGGTAACCACCTTGGGCAAAGTCCTTCTGTACAGACTTGCGCATCTCCAGCAGGACCCCCGGAAGATTGACTACATGCCCGGGCTCGACCTGGCTCACGGTCAACTCCATGACCAGTTGCGGATTACCCGCGGCGTCGTTCTTCACCGCCCGCTGGCGCGACACCTGGGCAATCTGGTCGGTCTCCTGGGAGGGCACCGGCTCCACCGTCCAACCCTGGGGCCAATTGATTTCGGGAGCAGCCTGGGCGGCACCGGCAACCATTGCCAGCAACAGGACTACAACGGGGCTTCTGAACGACAGGATCATGTTTTGCACACTGGAAAAGGGAGCCTGGAGTCTGAGCCCGGCGCCAGGAATGGGCAATAGATCAAGAGCTTTGGGTTTGGCCCATCCCAGGCACTTGCGTATCATTGGTCAATCCCAAGGATGTCCGAACCAACGCCCCGGCAAGCCGCTGCCCGAGCCTTCGATCAGCCCTTGCCGCCTCATTTTCCCGGAGGGCCCATGAGCCTCAACGAACTCAATGCTTTTCCCGGCGTAACCGCCCAGCCTGACGCCGCCACCGCCCGCTTCGTGTTCAACCACACCATGTTGCGCGTCAAGGACATCACCCGCTCCCTGGACTTCTACACCCGGGTCCTGGGTTTCTCCCTGGTTGAGAAGCGTGATTTCCCCGAGGCTGAGTTCAGCCTGTACTTCCTCGCCCTGGTGGACAAGGCGCAGATCCCGGCCGACGCCGCGGCGCGTACCGAATGGATGAAGTCGATCCCCGGCATTCTCGAGCTGACCCACAACCACGGCACCGAGAACGACCCGCAGTTCGCCTATCACAACGGTAATACCGACCCCCGCGGTTTCGGCCACATCTGCATCTCGGTACCGGACATCGTCGCCGCCTGCGAGCGCTTCGAAGCCCTGGGCTGCGATTTCCAGAAGCGCCTGAACGACGGCCGCATGAAAAGCCTGGCCTTCATCAAGGATCCGGATGGCTACTGGGTCGAAATCATCCAGCCAGCCCCGCTGTAAGGCCGCAGCCAGCCGGACCTGGTTCGCCAGGCAAGAAAAAACCCCATGGGCCATGGCTCATGGGGTTTTGTTGTTCCAGGAGGCGGCTCAGTCCGGCGCCGAGGTCCGGATCAGGTGGTCAAAAGCACTCAGGGATGCCTTGGCGCCCTCGCCCACCGCGATCACGATCTGCTTGTACGGCACCGTGGTGACGTCACCTGCCGCAAACACTCCAGGCAAGGAAGTCTCGCCGCGAGCATCGACGATGATCTCGCCACGTGGCGACAATTCAACCGTGCCCTTGAGCCAGTCGGTGTTGGGCAGCAGGCCGATCTGCACGAAGATGCCTTCCAGCTCGACGTTGTTGAACTCACCCGACTGGCGATCCTTGTAGACCAGGCCAGTGACCTTCTGCCCGTCACCCTTGACTTCGCTGGTCAGGGCGCTGGTGATGACCTTGACGTTGGGCAGGCTGAACAACTTGCGTTGCAGCACAGCGTCGGCACGCAGTTGGCTGTCGAACTCCAGCAGGGTCACATGGCTGACGATACCTGCCAGGTCGATGGCCGCTTCGACACCGGAGTTGCCGCCGCCGATCACTGCCACGCGCTTGCCCTTGAACAGCGGGCCATCGCAGTGCGGGCAGAAGCACACACCCTTGGCCTTGTACTCTTGCTCACCGGGCACGCCCATTTCACGCCAGCGCGCACCGGTGGCCAGGATCACCGACTTGGCCTTGAGGCTGGCGCCACTCTCGAACCGCACCTCATGCAGGCCACCCGCATCCTTGGCTGGCACCAGGGCACTGGCACGCTGCAGGTTCATGATATCGACGTCGTATTGCTTGACGTGCTCTTCCAGGGCCGCGGCCAGCTTCGGGCCTTCAGTCTCCTGCACCGAGATGAAGTTCTCGATGGCCATGGTGTCCAGCACTTGTCCACCGAAACGCTCGGCGACCACGCCGGTGCGGATCCCCTTGCGCGCAGCATAGATGGCTGCCGCAGCGCCGGCCGGGCCACCGCCCACCACCAGCACGTCGAAGGCTTCCTTGGCGCTGAGTTTCTGCGCTTGTTTCTCCACTGCGCCGGTGTCGAGCTTGGCCAGGATTTCTTCCAGACCCATGCGGCCCTGGCCGAAATTCACGCCATTGAGGTAGATGCTGGGCACGGCCATGACTTTGCGCTCGTCAACCTCGGCCTGGAACAGCGCGCCATCGATGGCCACGTGGCGAATATTGGGGTTGAGCACCGCCATCAGGTTCAGTGCCTGGACCACGTCCGGGCAGTTCTGGCAGGACAGCGAGAAATAGGTTTCGAAGTTGAACTCGCCCTTGAGCGAGCGGACCTGCTCGATCACTTCCGCGCTGGCCTTGGATGGATGGCCACCCACTTGCAGCAGGGCCAGTACCAGGGAGGTGAACTCGTGGCCCATGGGGATACCGGCGAAACGCAGGCTGATATCACTCCCCGGGCGATTCAACGAGAACGACGGCTTGCGCGCATCGGTACCGTTGTCGAGCAAGGTAATTTGAGTGGAAAGACTGACGATGTCTTTGAGTAGCGCGAGCATTTCCTGGGATTTCGCACCGTCGTCGAGGGAGGCGACGATCTCGATCGGCTGTGTGACCCGCTCCAGGTATGACTTCAACTGAGATTTAAGATTGGCGTCCAACATACGGGCGATTTCCTTTGATTCGGTAAAAAAACAACGCCCGGGCGAATCTCGCCCGGGCGTTATTTGAGGGCGGTGCGGCTTACTTAAGTGCGGATGACCGCCTCTGGATGACGCATGGACTTAGATCTTGCC
The DNA here is from genome assembly GCF_046230915.1 of Pseudomonas sp. KCJK8993. Classification (NCBI taxonomy): domain Bacteria; kingdom Pseudomonadati; phylum Pseudomonadota; class Gammaproteobacteria; order Pseudomonadales; family Pseudomonadaceae; genus Pseudomonas; species Pseudomonas sp. KCJK8993. Next base: position 12,160 of record NZ_JBJJLO010000035.1, on the reverse strand, counting down.
GACCAGGTCCAGGGACGGAGCCAGGGTGGCCTCGCCTTCTTTCCACTTGGCTGGGCAGACTTCGCCTGGGTGGGCAGCGACGTACTGGGCGGCCTTGATCTTGCGCAGCAGTTCGGAAGCGTCACGGCCTACGCCGCCATCGTTGATTTCAACGATCTTGATCTGGCCTTCCGGGTTGATCACGAAGGTACCGCGGTCAGCCAGGCCGGCTTCTTCGATCAGCACGTCGAAGTTGCGCGAGATAGCCAGGGTCGGATCGCCGATCATGGTGTACTTGATCTTGCCGATGGCTGGCGACGTGTTGTGCCAGGCAGCGTGGGCGAAGTGGGTGTCGGTGGAAACGCTGTAGATCTCAACGCCCAGCTTCTGGAATTCGGCATAGTTGTCGGCCAGGTCTTCCAGTTCGGTCGGGCAGACGAAGGTGAAGTCGGCTGGGTAGAAGAACACGACAGACCACTTGCCTTTGAGGTCGGCATCCGATACTTCGACGAACTCACCGTTTTTGAATGCAGTAGCTTTGAACGGTTTAACTTGGCTGTTGATGATAGGCATCGTTGACTCTCCATCAGTGGTTGAAGACATTGGGTGAAAACTTGATGGGGAGAATCCTAGCCAATGAGTCGCCATCTGGCTCATTGGTAAACCTGATGCTCTCGATTGGTTTTGGCTATGAGCCCTGAGTATTAATAGAAAAAACCTTGCCTAAGGATCGACTGCCTTCTCCCTGAGCTGCGCCATGCCCGCGAAGGGCTCTGCCTCGACATAGCGCATGGCCGATTTCAGGTCCTTCCAGCCCACGTAGGCCATCAGCGACTTCAGATCCCAGCCGATGCGCTGGGCCCAGGTGGCGAACCCGCGGCGCAGGGAATGGCTGGTGTAGCGCTCGGCGGCGATACCCGCGCGCTCCAGCACCTGGCGCAGCAGGGGAATCACGCTGTTGGCATGCAGCCCCTGCTCGCCCAGGTTGCCCCAGCGATCGATGGCGCGAAATACCGGCCCGCGCACCAGTGCGGCGGTATTGATCCATTCGATGTAGGCCTGTACCGGGCACAGCCGCAGCAAGGCGGGCGTGCTGTAGGTACGGCCCAGGTTGTCGCGATCACCCTTGCTGCGCGGCAAGTACAGGCTGATGCCGGAGCCGGCGTGGGCCTGCACATGCTCGACCTGCACACGACAGAGCTCGTCGCTGCGAAAGCCACGCCAGAACCCCAGCAGGATCAACGCCCGATCCCGCCGCGCCCGCAGCAGGCCGGCCTGGCAACGCTCGACCAGAGCCTGCGACGCCTGTTCATCGAGCCAGCTGGCCACCCGCTCCAGATCCTGCAACTGCAAGGGTACGGCCTGCTTCTCCTGGGCCGGATGCAGGGCCCGAATGCCCTTGAGCACCTGGCGCACCACCGGGGCCTTGGTCGGGTCGACGAAACCCTGGCTGTTATGCCACTGCGCCAATGCCGACAACCGCAGCTTCAGGGTGTTGATCGACAACTCACCGGCATAGGCCGCCAGATAACGGGCGACGCCTTCCGCCGTCGCCGGGAGGAAGCCTCCCCACTGCACCTCGAAATGCTCGATGGCCGCTCGATAGCTGCGGCGAGTGTTATCGCGGGTGGCCGCTTGCAGATAACGATCCAGTTCACTCATGGCGCCTTGACTCCAGCACGTACAGGGCAAAATCGGCAGGAAAACCCGATGCAGGTCACTGAGATTGGATAATACTAAAATATCCATTGCCATGATCCTGCTATCTGGCATTTCAGTTCACGTGTACAATTACGTGAATTACATACCACGTAACACAGTACTAAATCGTTGGAGGAAAGATGGCTCGCGGAGGCATAAACAAAGCGGTGGTGAAAAAGGCGCGCCAAGCGATCCTTGCCCGCGGCGGACACCCCAGCATCGATGCAGTACGTATAGAAATGGGCAATACCGGCTCGAAAACCACCATCCACCGCTACTTGAAGGAACTGGATGACGGAGCCGGACAACGGGATTCCGGCCCGGCACCACTGGACGAAGAGCTGGCGGAGCTGGTCGGGCGCCTCGCCCGGCGTCTTTCGGAGCAGGCCCAGGAGCCACTGGAACAGGCCCTCGCCCACTTCCAGGAGCAAAAGCGGGCGCTGGAACAGCAACTGGAGGAAATGCGCCGTCACGAAGAGCAACTGCAGCAGCAAATACAGGACAAGGTCACGGCCCTGGCCAGCGAAAGTGCCGCGCTACACGACACCCGCAACATGCTGCAGGGCGAACGGACCCACAATGCCGAACTCGGCCAGGCCCTCAAGGATTACGACCTGCGCCTGGCCGACAAGGAGCAACAGATCCGTTCCCTGGAAGAAAAGCACCTGCATGCCCGCGACGCCCTGGAGCATTACCGCGCAGCCAGCAAGGAGCAGCGCGACCAGGAACTGCGCCGTCACGAGGGGCAAATGCAGCAAGTCCAGATAGAGTTGCGCCAAGCCCAGCAGAGCCTCCTGGTACGCCAGGATGAGATCACCCAGCTGCACCGCGACAACGAGCGCCTGCTCAGCGAGCAACGCACCACTCTCAAGGAGCTCAAGCAGGCCCAGCAAGCGCTGAGCCAGGGCAGCGCCCTGCAGGCGCAACTCAATGAGCAATTGGCCCGCCAGGGCAACGAAGGCACCCTGCTTCAGGAGCGCTTGCGCGTAGCTCAGGAAGAGATCCAGGCACTCAAGGAAGAGAATCGGCAACAAACCCGGACGGGCAAGGAACTGGAAGCACGCGCCACCAAGGCCGAGGCCAGCCTGGAGGCACTGCGCCTGGCTGCCGACAAGACCCAGCCAGGCACAGCAACGGACGCCTGATCAGCCGGCGATCGGGGTCCGCATGGTGACGAACTCTTCAGCGGCGGTCGGATGCACGCCGATGGTTTCGTCGAAGTCACGCTTGGTCGCCCCGGCCTTCAGTGCAATGGCCAGGCCCTGGACGATCTCGCCGGCCTCCGGGCCGACCATGTGGCAGCCCAGCACCTTGTCGCTCTCGGCATCCACCACCAGCTTCATCAGGGTGCGCTCCTGACAGTCGGTCAGGGTCAGCTTCATCGGCCGGAAACGGCTTTCGAAAATCTGCACCTGGTGCCCGGCCTCGCGCGCTTGCTCTTCGGTGAGACCGACGGTGCCGATGTTCGGCAGGCTGAACACGGCAGTAGGAATCATCCGGTAATCCACCGGGCGATACTGCTCGGGCTTGAACAGCCGGCGAGCCACGGCCATGCCTTCGGCCAGGGCCACCGGGGTCAACTGCACCCGGCCGATCACATCGCCAATGGCCAGGATCGACGGCTCGCTGCTCTGATACAGATCGTCGACCTCGATGAAGCCGCGCTTGTCGAGCTTGACCGCAGTGTTCTCCAGGCCCAGGTTGTCGAGCATCGGCCGGCGCCCCGTGGCATAGAACACGCAGTCGGCCGCCAGCCTGCGACCATCCTTGAGGGTAACCTCGAGGCTGCCGTCGGCCTGCTTGTCGATACGCTCAATGTCGGCATTGAATTGCAGCCCCAAGCCACGCTTGGTCAGCTCTTCCTGCAGATGCTTGCGCACCGCGCCATCGAAGCCACGCAGGAACAGGTCGCCGCGATACAGCAACTGGGTGTCCGCCCCCAGGCCGTGGAAGATCCCGGCGAACTCCACCGCGATGTAGCCGCCACCCACCACCAGGATGCGCTTGGGCAGCTCCTTGAGATAGAAGGCTTCGTTGGAACTGATGGCATGCTCGCGTCCCGGGATGTCCGGAATCTGCGGCCAGCCGCCAGTGGCGATCAGGATGTGCCTGGCGGTATAGCGCTGGCCATTGACCTCCACCTGATGCGGATCGATCAACTTGGCATGCCCTTCGTGCAGGGTCACGCCGCTGTTGACCAGCAAGTTGCGGTAGATGCCGTTGAGGCGATGGATTTCCCGGTCCTTGTTGGCGATCAGCGTCGCCCAGTCGAAACTCGCCTCGCCCAGATCCCAGCCGAACCCGGAGGCCTGCTCGAAGTCTTCGGCGAAGTGGGCGCCGTACACCAAGAGCTTCTTCGGCACGCAGCCGACGTTGACGCAGGTGCCCCCCAGGTAACGGCTCTCGGCCACCGCGACCTTCGCCCCGAAACCGGCGGCGAAGCGTGCGCAACGTACACCGCCGGAACCGGCGCCAATTACATACAGATCAAAATCGTAGGCCATTTCACTCTCCCAGGCAGGCTGACAAGCATAATCGCAGACGGCGAAGCGGTCAGCGCAGTGGATGGATATATGGGCGATAAATGAAAAAGCCACCCGCAGGTGGCTTTTCCGGAGGAAACCGTACAGCGGCTATCAGTAGGCCTTGCCGGTCTTGTAGAAGTTCTCGAAGCAGAAGTTGGTCGCCTCGATGTAGCCTTCGGCGCCACCACAGTCAAAACGCTTGCCCTTGAACTTGTAGGCCATCACGCAACCGTTTTGCGCCTGCTTCATCAGGGCGTCGGTGATCTGGATCTCGCCGCCCTTGCCTGGCTCGGTCTGCTCGATCAGGTCGAAGATATCCGGAGTCAGGATGTAGCGACCGATGATCGCCAGGTTCGACGGAGCATCCTCGGGCTTTGGCTTCTCGACCATGCTGTGGACGCGATAGATATCGTCGCGGATCATCTCGCCGGCGATCACGCCGTACTTGTTGGTTTCCTGCGGGTCGACTTCCTGGATGGCCACGATCGAGCAGCGGAACTGCTTGTACAGCTTGACCATCTGGGTCAGCACGCCGTCGCCTTCGAGGTTGACGCACAGGTCGTCAGCCAGCACTACGGCGAAAGGTTCGTCACCGATCAGCGGGCGGCCGGTGAGGATCGCATGGCCCAGGCCCTTCATTTCGGTCTGGCGGGTGTAGGAGAACGAGCACTCGTCCAGCAGCTTGCGGATACCGACCAGGTATTTTTCCTTGTCGGTGCCCTTGATCTGGTTTTCCAACTCGTAACTGATGTCGAAGTGGTCCTCGAGGGCGCGCTTGCCACGACCGGTCACGATGGAGATTTCATTCAATCCGGCATCCAGCGCTTCTTCAACGCCGTACTGGATCAGTGGCTTGTTCACCACCGGCAGCATTTCTTTGGGCATGGCCTTAGTCGCTGGCAGGAAGCGAGTACCGTAACCGGCTGCAGGGAACAAGCATTTCTTGATCATATGAGTCCTTAAATAAGGCTGTGCGTACGAGTTTCGGCGCAGTCTAATCAGGCGGCGAGCACCTTACAATGCCCCGCACTGGCTAACCGCTGCCATCATAGAGAAATAAAGCGCCAGATAGTTCCGCTGCGCCCATCGGATCGCTTGCGTCCTGACCCTAGAGGCTTGCAGTGCGCTGCTTCCAGCCCTGCCAGAGAGATTGCCGATAGTCCGTTTCTCGGGCATCCCCTCCCTGTTCGAAGCCTTTTCGGATACCCGGTGATGGCACCTGGCAGGAGGCCTCCGCTACCGATCTCGCGACATCGCCTGCAAGCAGCTACAACAAGGCCAAGAGCGATCAGCAATCCGTGTACGGTCATGGCCATTAGCTATAGCATCGCCAACAGATGTTCCCCCCTCTCAAGACGAAGAAAACCCCATGAACAAACTGCTGGCAATCTCGGCAATCCTGGCCCTGGGCGGCTGCGCCACCGTCTCCGACACCTACCTGGCCAATGGCGAACAGGCCTTGAGCATAGACTGTTCCGGAGAAGCCGGATCCTGGGCCAGTTGCTATGAAAAAGCCGAGGCCTCCTGCGCCGGCACCGGCTATCGGATCATCGGTACGCAAGGCACTCCCGCTCCCAGTGAAAGCGACAAGACCCTGGGCGCCGATGTCGGCAACTACAAAAGCCGCAGCGTGGTGGTGGTTTGCAAATAGCTAGACCTAGATGTGGATCTCGGCAAACTTGATCCCCAGGCCGCGAATGGTCTCGATCAAGTCATCCAGGCGCGCGAAGGACTCCACCTCGTCGCTGTCATCCACCAGGAAGTAGCTGCGCCCTGCGCTTTTCTTGAAAAACACGATCCATTCCCCGGAGTTTGCGGGGTTCTGGATCACATGAGTGGCAGAGATCAAGCCCTCTGCATGCTTTTCCCTGACGTGTTCCCGCTTCATGCTTTCTCCCCAAAAGACGATGCCGCCAGGGCAGGAGCCCGGACGGCATCGGTGACGATAGAAGACAGTTTATCGGATGCCTTGGCCGATCAGTACGCCATCTACCGTCTGCCCGTAGAGATTCACCCCATCGTTGGCGTGGAACTTGATGCGGGTCTTCTCGATCGAGCCGTCCACCAGGCGCGGATCCTGAGGCCGCTCATGACTGTTGACGAAGGCCGCGACGTCCCAGGCCTGCTCATCGCTCAGGCTGCCGCCCTTGCCCAAAGGCATGTTGTGCTTGATGAAGGAGGCCGCGGTATTGATCCGGTGCATCCCCGCTCCCCAGTTGTAGGAGTCCTTGCCCCAGAGCGGCGGCATCACGTAGCCCTCCCCTGACCTCTGTCCCTGGCCCTGCTCGCCATGGCAGACCGAGCACTGCGCCTGGTAGACCGCGGCGCCACGCTTGAGGTCATACCCCTTGGCCGGCTGTGGCACGTCGGGATAACCACGGCCCGGCAACTCGGTGCCCAACGGCGCCTTGCTCGCCAACCAATAGGCATATACCGACAACGCGGTGATTTCCGGGCTGTCCGCCGCCGGCGGCTGGCCGCCGTTCATGCTGAACTGGAAGCAGCCCTGCAAGCGTTCGGCGAAAGTATTGACCTTGTCGTTTTTCTTGCGATAAGCGGGATACATCGGGTAGGCGCCCCATAGTGGAGCGGAGTTGGCCAAGCGCCCCTGGTCCAGGTGGCAGTTGCTGCAATTAAGGCCGTTGCCCACATATTTCGGCGCCAGGCGCTTGGTATCGACGAACAGCGCATGCCCCTCGCGCACCAGCTTGCCGTAAGCGTTGTCCGGCAGTTCGCTCTCGGCCGGTGCCTGGAAATACTGGGTATGGGCGGACGCGCTCGGCGCCTGGATCTGCGACTGGTCTTCCATGGCGATCTCGGCCGCTTGCACCTGGACCGCCAGCGCCGCCAGCATCGCCCCTGCAATCATTGGCTTCATGGACGTACCTCCTTCTGAGTCAGGTTGGCGAAGTAGTCCGCCACCGCGGTCACTTCCTCGGCACTCAGCGACTTGGCGATATGCCCCATCAGGTCATTGGGGTCATTGTGTCGAGTCCCCTCGCGCCAGGCGTTCAACTGCGCCGCCAGGTAGGTAGCAGGCTGCCCGGCCAGCGGTGGAAAAGCCTGGCCGACACCCGCACCGCCCGGGCCATGACAACTGACGCACTCAGGTACCTGGCGCTCCCAGGCTCCGCGCAAGGCCAGGCGCTCGCCCACCCCGACCGCCGGCTGGGCACGGCTGGTAGCAAGGGTTTTCGAGGCAGGCATGGCCGCGAGGGTGGCGGTCACGGCGGAGATTTCATCTTCGGTCAGGGCCTTGGCCAGCGGCTGCATGACCGGGCTGGTACGAGCACCACTGCGAAAATCATGCAGTTGCTTGCTCAGGTACCCCGCCGACAAGCCGGCCAGACGCGGAAAACCGGCGGGCGCCAGGCCCATGGCATCGGCACCATGACAGGCCATGCAGGCCGTCGCCCCCGGTTGGGAGCCGCCCTGGGTGAAGACTTTCTGCCCGTCCACGGCATGGGCAGATTGCACAAGAAGCAGCATCAGGCCACTCAATAGCATTCGATCCAGTGGGATCATATGAACTCCATTATTCTAGTTATATGCTTAGACTTACTTGATATAAGCAGCAGAATAGTAGGTCAATAGATCCACAGCGACAACGCCCAATTACCCTCGGCAGCCCGGATAGCCGGGGTTGCCCGGTCTTTCCAGCAGGCAAAAAAAAACCTGCCGGCTTCCTGTCGAGCAGAGCAGGAAACCTTGCAGGCGTGCCGTTACGCGTCCCTTCAACCTGAGATACAGCGCTCCCCGGCCTTGAGCACATCCCCAGGACGCAACGGATTATTGGACATCTGCTCGTGCAGCTTGATGCTGCTGCCACCGGAGCGTTCGTCGATATAGAAAATCGCTGCCGGGGCCGACGACAAGCTTTGCGGGACTATCACCCGGTAACCGCCGGACTTGTTGGACTCAAGCTGCAAGGCACCACGGCTGTCGGCCAGTTTTGCGCTCAAGCACTTGGCGTACTCCTCGGGCTTCTTGCCGGAAATGACGTTCAGGGTCGGTGGCGTCTGGTTAATATCCGAGACGGTAGAGCAGCCACCGATTGCCAATGCCAGTAACCACACCCACCGCTTCATACGAAATCTCCAATAAAAATCCCTCCGACAGTCAGCACGTCGTTTTTCTCCGGAGGCACGACGTTATCGCCGATAAAAATCCAAATAACTGTTTTAAATTGTCAAAGCCCGACGGCGGCGCCGGATAATAAACCCTTCAGCCTGATAAACTGCAGCACCGCCCACGCAAACGTTTTTTGCTTTAGCCATCATCGGCTTCCTGGAGTCCCCCCAACATGAAATTCATCCACCAGCGCGAGCACCTCAACGAGGACGACATCGTCGTCATCGAATGCTCCCAGACCTGCAACATCCGCCTGATGAACGACGCCAACTTCCGCAGTTTCAAGAACGGTGGCCGGCACACCTACCACGGCGGCGCTTTCGACAAGTTCCCGGCGAAGATCACCGCCCCCAGCACCGGCTTCTGGAACATCACCATCGATACCGTTTCCCGGCGTGCCATCAGCGTGACCCGCAAGCCGCACCTGACCCACTCGATCCGCATCGTTCGCCGCTCCACTTCGAAACTGCGCTAGTTTGCGCTTTCCCCTCCTTGTGACAAACAGGTAGCCCCGTGCCCAACACCACCAAGTACGTCATCAAATACAAGCTCAACGGCGAGCGCCGCTTCGAATTCGCCCAGCTCGAGACAGGAACGGCAGAGGAAGCCCTGACCGCTCTGCTGGCCTTGCATGGCCAGAGCGACGACGTCATCAGCGATGTCAGCGTGAGCAAGGCCCTCTAATCGGATTCAAGCGCAAGCAGCGGAGTGCCCGTTACTTTCCGGGGCCGCAGACTGACCGCAGTCCGCCTTCTGTCCGGGAAACCTGCGCCATGACCGTCATCCCCCTGCCCCATCGCCTGCAACGACTGGATTGGGCCTGCATCGAACAGGCCCTGGACCAGGAGGGCTGCGCCCGCCTCGAAGGGCTGCTGAGCGTCGATGAATGCCAAGCCCTGAGCGGACTCTACCCCCACAGCGAACTGTTTCGCTCCAAGGTGCTCATGGCCCGCCATGGCTTCGGACTCGGCCAGTACCAGTACTTTCGCCATCCGCTGCCCGAGCTGGTGGTCCAGTTGCGCCAGCAGCTGTATCCACGCCTGGTGGCGATCGCCAATCGCTGGAACCTGGCCATGGACATCGACACCCGCTACCCCGACCAGCACACCCAGTTCCTGCAGCGCTGCCATGAGGCCGGCCAGCAACGCCCCACGCCGCTGTTGCTGCAATACACCGCAGGGGACTACAACTGCCTGCACCAGGACCTCTATGGCGAACATGTCTTTCCCTTGCAGGTGGTGTTCTTGCTGTCCCAACCCGAGAGAGACTTCACAGGTGGCGAGCTGGTGCTCACCGAACAGCGTCCACGGATGCAATCGCGTCCCCAGGTCATTGGTCTGAAGCAGGGTGATGGGCTGGTATTCGCCGTGCATCATCGACCGGTCAAAGGCTCGCGCGGTCATTACCGGGTGACCATGCGCCATGGCGTCAGCCGTGTGCACAGCGGCCAACGCCATGCTCTGGGAGTGATTTTCCACGATGCGCTCTAGCGATACCGCCCCTGCTAGCCTCGGCCTGTTCAGCGAGGAAGAACTGCAACAGCCTCCACGTGTGGAGCATCTGGGCCCACAATCCAGAGCGTTGCGCGGGTTCGCCTTGCCCTGGATCGAACGCCTGCTGCCGGCGCTGGAGCAGGTGCTGGCCCAGGCGCCCTTTCGCCAGATGCTCACCCCCGGCGGCTTCACCATGTCGGTGGGCCTGAGCAGTTGCGGGCAACTGGGCTGGACCACTGACTTGACTGGCTACCGCTACAGCGCCACCGACCCGCAGAGTGGACATCCATGGCCGACGATGCCCGAAGTCTTCCGCCAACTGGCCGTGGCGGCGGCGCACGCCGCAGGCTTCGCCGACTTCACCCCCGACTCCTGCCTGATCAACTGCTACCGTCCTGGGGCAAAGATGTCCTTGCACCAGGACAAGAACGAGCACGACTACAGCGCGCCCATCGTCTCCCTGTCCCTGGGCCTGCCGGCGGTCTTCCTGTTCGGCGGCCTGCAACGCAGCGATCGCAGCCTGAGGGTGCCCTTGCTGCACGGCGACGTGCTGGTCTGGGGCGGCGTGGATCGCCTGCGCTATCACGGCGTACTCCCCGTGAAGGATGGCAGCCATCCCTTGCTCGGCCAGCAACGGATCAACCTGACATTTCGCCAAGCCGGCCCGACCCCGGAATTGGACCGCAAGCGGCGGAGTGCCGAGCAAGGGGTACAGGGTTAAGCTGGCCACCATTCCCAGCCGAGAACCGACCATGAATGCTCCGTCGCGCAAACAGCGTATCGAACAGGACCCCCGCTGGCAGGCCGTGCTCAACCGCGACGCCAGCGCCGACGACCGCTTCGTCTATGCCGTCAGGACCACCGGCGTGTATTGCCGGCCCAGCAGCCTGTCACGCCTGCCGAAGGCGGAAAACGTCGAGTTCTTCGACAATGCCGAGCAGGCCGAGGCCGCAGGCTATCGCCCGAGCAAGCGCCAGGCCGGCGACCAGACCCAGCTCGCGGCGCACCATGGCGCACTGGTGGCGGCGGCCTGCCGGCAGATCGAGAGCGCCGAGTCGGCGCCCAGCCTGGAGCAACTGGCACAGCAGGCGGGGATGAGCAGCTACCACTTCCACCGGGTCTTCAAGGCGGTCACCGGCTTGACCCCGCGGGGCTATGCCAATGCGCAGCGCTCGCGCAAGGTCCGCTCGCATTTGCAGCAGGGTCAATCAGTGACGGATGCCCTGTACGACGCCGGCTTCAATTCCAACAGCCGCTTCTACGAGGCTGCGGACCAGGTCCTGGGCATGAAACCCAGCGACTATCGCGCAGGCGGCTCCAACCGCGATATCCGCTTCGCCGTGGGCCAGTGCTCGCTGGGAGCGATCTTGGTGGCCCAAAGCGAGCGCGGGGTCTGCGCCATTCTCCTGGGAGACGATCCCGAGCGGTTGGTGCAGGAACTGCAGGACAAGTTTCCCCGGGCCAACCTGATCGGCGCCGACCAGCAGTTCGAGCAACTGGTAGCCCAGGTGGTGGGTTTCATCGAGGCACCGGCCATCGGCCTGAACCTGCCCCTGGACCTGCGCGGCACTGCTTTCCAGGAGCGAGTCTGGCAGGCCCTGCGGGCTATCCCGGCCGGCAGCACGGCCAGTTATTCCGAGATCGCCCAGCGCATCGGTGCCCCGCGTTCGTACCGGGCGGTGGCGCAGGCTTGTGGTGCCAACAGCCTGGCCGTGGCGATTCCCTGCCACCGCGTGGTACGCAGCGACGGCGACCTCTCGGGCTATCGCTGGGGCGTGGAACGCAAGCGTCAGTTGCTGGAACGAGAAAGCTCGCCCGAGGCATGAACGCCAATATAGATGGCCACCGAGTCGGCGCCGGTATAGACCTCGAAGTCGGTGGCATAGGCGCGGCGTAACTGGGGGTTGTCCTGGAAGTAGGCCCAGATGAACTCCCAGGCCCGGATCACGCACTCCGGCATTTCCCCCCTGGCGCTGAACACCAGGTAATCCCCTCCCTGGATATCCACCATCGGATAATCGGCGCAGGCCGCGTCCAGCGCCACGCCGGCGGTCACGTCGAAATACCCCGAGGCATCGGATTCGTAGTTGGAATACACCCCGTAGACGAAGGAATCCATCTGCCTTGGGGCAATCTTGTCGTACAGGTTCTCGACGTAGAAACGCTGCCACATTGGACCGATCCGCGCGGTATCCGCCTGTTGTTCCAGGGTGTTGAGGGTACGCACCTGCAATCCCGCCACCCTGAAAGGCAGCACTTCCCGCAGTTTTACTTCCATGCTTGGCCTTCCTTAACGAAACGATGAGTGGAAAATCCCGGCGCAGTCTAGCG